>JAUVZE010000008.1 GCA_030602665.1 Dehalococcoidia bacterium | reverse complement strand
CCGTTCTCCGAGTAATATGTGAAGAGCTGGCAAAAGCAATTAGGATCCGTTTGATAATTTGGGCCCGTGACCGAAGAGAAGTACCCACGAGCAATAGGCTGCTATCTGCATCTGAAAGAGGAATATTCGGAATTGTCTCCTTTTCTCAAGCTCATGAAATTCAAGATGCCATCTATCGAATGGTGGATCGTATTGTCACGCATAATCTATGGTATTCTCCTAACCCAGACATTGACCGGATTATTCAGGCAGTGAGTCCAGAAGATGCCCGTATGCTTATCACCCAAGGAAAATTTGCACCTGAAAGTGAAGCAATCTTTGCTCCCTTAACTGCTGCTGAACTTGTCCAAGCCGAAGAAATCTAAATCAGGCTGACTTCCGTATAGATGCCGGCTTAATCACTAGGTTACTCTCCTACCTCTTCCTCAGCTACCTCTTCGGCAACTGCTACTTTCCTCAACCACCTCTTCTACCTCCACCCGTGCCTCACTCACCTTCACCACTAACTGGTCAGGGTCGGTGGTAACCCTGATATCCGGGCTGAGGGTGATGTCTCTAACAAAGATTGCCTGCTCCGCCTCCTCAAGATGGCTCAAGTCAACCTCTATCTGGGGCGGAAGCTTATCTGGCAGGCACTCAATACTCAGGCTGGTGACACCACGGAGTAAGCTGCGCCCCTTTTCCCTCATTGCCGGCGCTTCACCAATTAGTACGATGGGGACATCTACCCTTATCTTCTCGGTCTTTTTAACCTGATAGAAGTCAACATGAAGCGGTTGACCGGTAAGTGTGTCTCTTTGAATTTCACGGATGAACACTGCCCTCGGTCGCTTGTCATCTTCAATCTCAAGGCTGATAAGCCTGCTCATCCCTGCCTGAGCGATAATACGCTGCAGGTTAGCGGTATCACACTGTAAGGCTTGTGACTCAAGGCCATGCCCAAAGAGGTGAACCGGGGTGATACCCTGGCGGCGGAGAAATCTGGTTTTCTTGCCCAGTATGCTCCGGTTAGTCGCTGGCAGTGTTAAATCTTCCACTTGTCCCTCCTTCTCACTCCATTCATTTAAGCAGAGATAGCTACAAAAATCAATTCGGTAGGTGAAGTTGGGGGGAAACATATAGACTTGAGCCGGCAAATTATTGTATAATCTCAACATAGATTGTCATATAGTAGAGCAACATCTATGGTCTTGTCTGGCAACCCAGTTGCACAATTGGAGCAAATAGTTTCTTAGGGGGACTAATGCCATTACCTGAGTCGGGTGAGTCATTATCATCAACCTCGGCAGGTGATGTAGAAGCCGAGGTTTTTTCGTCAAGAGCCGCCGGGACTAAATCATTGAAGGAAATGAAAGATATAGCCAAAAGGCTGCGCCGTCATATCATTACTATGATTGGCAAGGCGGGCAGTGGTCACCCTGGTGGCTCCCTGTCAGCGGTGGAGATTGTTACCGCCCTTTATTTTCGGGTACTTAGACATAAGCCACAAGACCCCTGCTGGTCAGATAGGGACAGGTTTATTCTGAGCAAAGGGCATGCTGCCCCGCTACTTTATGCTACTCTGGCTGAGTGTGGCTACTTCTCGGTAGAGGAGCTATCTACGCTAAGGCGACTGGATAGTCGTCTTCAGGGGCATACTGACTGTACGGTTACCCCTGGGGTGGAGATGTCGGCCGGTGCCTTGGGGCAGGGGTTGTCCTTTGCCATTGGTGTTGCCCTGGCTGGTCGCCTTAACTCGCAAAACTATAGAGTGTATGTCCTCCTCGGAGATGGGGAATGTGATGAGGGGCAGGTGTGGGAGGCGGCTATGGCGGCTGCCCACTTTAAGGTGGATAACCTGGTGGCTATCGTAGACAATAATGGGCAGCAGATTGATGGCTGGAACCGTGAGGTTATGAGCCTTGACCCCTTCAATCAGAAATGGCAAGCCTTTGGCTGGCAGGTGATTGAGGTTGATGGTCATAACCTTACTCAGCTTACGCAAGCCCTTGACCAGGCGAAACTGACAAAAGGACAGCCAACGGTTATCATTGCCCATACTATCAAGGGCAAGGGGGTCAGCTTTATGGAGAATAATCCTGATTTTCATGGTAAAGCTCCCGATGCTGTCCAGGTGGATAAAGCACTAAAGGAGCTGGAGTAAAAAGTGGTTCAAGAAGTCTCTGTCAGGGAAGTCTACGGCAAGACTCTGGTTGAGCTGGGTAGAGAGAACCCAGATATTGTGGTGCTGGATGCCGACCTGTCCCGGTCGACCATGACCCAACTTTTTGCCCGGGAGTTCCCCGAGCGCTTTTTTGACTGTGGCATCGCTGAGCAGAACATGGTGGGTATCGCCGCCGGGCTGGCAGCCTCGGGCAAGATTCCCTTTGCTAGCAGCTTTGCCGTTTTTGCCCCCGGGCGCTGCTTTGACCAGCTCCGTATGTCTATTGCTCAACCCGGGCGCAATGTTAAACTGGTTGCCACCCACGGTGGCATCACTGTCGGTGAAGATGGCACCTCGCACCACTCTATTGAAGACCTGTCTCTAATTTGCTCTCTCCCCGGTTTTACTGTTATCGTTCCGGCTGACGCCATTGAAACTGCCCAGGCAGTAAGAGTAGCTGCTGCAAGCTATGGTCCCTTTTACCTCAGGCTGTGCCGTCCCAAAATACCGTTGGTCTATAATGAGAGCTACCGCTTTAATCTGGGTAAGGCAGTAACCATGAGGCAAGGTAATGGTGCCACTATTATTGCTATTGGCCTTATGGTAGCCGCGGCACTAGAAGCGGCGGAAAACCTGAGTCGGGAGGGGATAGACTGTGGCGTGCTTAATATGCCTACTCTCAAGCCTATTGATGAAGCGGCTATCAAAAAGGCAGCCGCTGAAACTGGGGCTATAGTTACTGTTGAGGAGCACTTGGAGCATGGTGGGCTGGGAAGCAAGGTAGCCCAGGTGGTAGCCAGACATCATCCGGTGCCGATGGAGATTCTGGCAATTAGGGATACTTATGCCAAATCGGGCAAGCCCGCCGAGCTCTTGCGAAGATACGGGCTCACCGCGGAAGATATTGAGCAAGCAGTCCGTGGGGTGATAAAGAGGAAGTAATTGGCGGTTATTCCAGCAGATTTTAACTCTTTAGCAACGACTAGGTTACTGCTATTATTCCCCTATCCTATATATTACCAGTTACTGCTACCGCCAACTGGATGAACTATAATTAGCCTTACCATAAATCTCATAGGGCCAAGCAGCAATGCTGCCCTCCATGAATTTGATTCTTTTAAAGCCAGCGCCTTCAAGAATCCTCTGTGCTTGATAGGCACGTACGCTTGTCTGGCAGAAAGCGACTATCTCTGCATCTTTGGGAAGCTCATTGAGCCTTGCCCGAAGCTCTCTTAGAGGTAGCAACTTAGCTTGCGTCGCTTCTAGGCGACAGGTATCCCATTCACCTGGCGAGCGTACGTCCAAGAGGATGAAATCGTCTCCACTTTCAAGCTTATTTTTGACCTCCATGGGAGTCAGTGCTTTGGCATACCCTGATTGCTTATTGCGGATGACGTTGGCCGCATTGTGCACTGGGTCCATAGCACTGCTATACGGTGGTGCATAAGCCAAGTCTAGATTGGCCAGATCGTCAACAGTAGCACCAAAGGTTAGAGCGGTAGCCAGCACATCAACCCTTTTTGCCGTCTCGCCTGGTCCCACTACCTGGCCACCTAACAGCCTATTACTAGATTTTTCCGCAACCAGCTTGACCAGAATCTCTTTACCCTTCGGATAATAGGTGGCATGTTCATACCCTGGAACAAGACACGTTACCACGTTGTAGCCTGCTTCCCGTGCCTGGAGCTCACTAAGGCCGACCCGTGCCACATTGTAGTCAAAAACTTTGGCAATAGTGGTGCCCAGCACGCCGGGGAAGGTTTCACACCCGCCGGTGACATTGGTTCCAATCACCCTACCGTGTTTATTGGCGGTAGACCCCAGAGGAGCCAGCATTTTCTGTTGGGTAATCCGATTGACATTCTCCACGCAGTCTCCGCCAGCGTAGATGTCTGGCTCACTGGTCTGGAGATACTGGTTCACCGCGATGCCTCCTGTGGAGCCGATGGTCAGCCCAGCATCCTGAGCCAGACTAGTATTCGGCCTGGTGCCAAGAGCTAGCAGCACCAGGTTAGCTTCTAGTTCAGCATCTTCAGTGATAACCCTGCGTACCCATCCGTTCCCATCACCCTCAAATCTAATGACACGCTGTCCGAGCAGCAGGTTTACACTCTTAGCTCGCAAGTGTTTTTCAATGTAGGCAGCAACTTCAAAGTCGAGGAGTGCCGGCAGCACCCAGTCTAAAGCCTCGACCACAGTGACCTCCAGTCCTTGCGAAACAAAGGCCTCAGCCATTTCTAGACTGATAAGACCAGCACCAATTATGACTGCCTTCTTGATTTCAGGCGGTGAAATTAAGTTCCGAATGGCATTCGCATCCTTGAGTTTGGTTAGGGTGAAGATGCCTCCGAGGTGTCTTCCTGCTAAATCTGGCACTGCCGGCAGGCTGCCGGTCGCCAGTACGAGCTTATCGTATCCGATAGTTGAAACCTGATTCGTTTCCAAGTTAAGCATCTCAACTTTATGCGCCTCACGGTCGATGGCTAAAGCTTTAGTGCGGGTTAGCACTTCCATATTCATTACGTCCTTAAAGAAGTCATGCCGGCGCGCTACTAGGGCACTCTGACTATCAATTATTCCGGAAATGTAATACGGTAGGCCACAGGTTGCCGTTGATAAATCTTCCCCTTGCTCCACAATGGTTATTCGTGCTTGTGGGTCACACCGCCGCGCCCTAGCTCCAGCCTTTGGGCCGCAGGCTGTGCCACCGATGATAACTACTTCATTTGGCCTCTCCATACTATACCTCCAAAATCTCAACATTAACCGGAAGGGTTCACACCAAACATGGCTTTAACTTGATTGGCAGCATATTTGGCCATCCACCCTAGCTGGTTAACGCCTTACCAGACTGCACAGAATCAATTTTTAGCCCTTCTACGGGACAAATAACCCTCTACATCCTTTCCTCATGGGTCTGGCCAATTTATGCCTATGCGATTCCCCAGTCTCTGTATCCCTGCTGAATCACCGCCAGGTATTCCTTTGCCGGTGGAGTTTCTTCTAGTTGCCCCGCCTTGATATAGGTTATGGCTTCAATAGGCTCGCCATCTTCATTAAATACGGTCACTTTCAATCTTTTATAGCCGGGTTCATACTTATCCAGTCGATTCAAACCTATCTCCGAAATTTCGTAGACAGCACCGAGAACCCTTTCCCCTCTGAATGATTTGATAGCGGCATACCCACCCCGCCACTGCCTTGACCAGCCGACAAACACCAGCTTGTAGTTGTGAAGGGTGGCTAAAAACCTGGGCTGGCTGTCTGGACAGCGTTCCAGCATCTGCTTATGGTTGAGATTGGAGCCATAGGCAAAGTAATACATTAGCTCACCTCCAAGCAGCGGTGACTTTGTCACCAGGCAATTAGTTATTTTCAGAACTCGTAGGCAGAACCTAGGTTTGGCGTATTACCGTCCGTCTTGTCCTTAGGAAATGGGTGAAGCCCACCAGACAAGGCAGGGCAATACCATAACTGACCAGCATCCCCGGAACCCCCAGCCACCAGCACAGTAGTGGTAGGGGGATAAACAGAACAGCACTGGCTAGAATTACATTTCTGGTTATCAGCAGCACTACTGCTGATACTCCGCCCACAATGAGCATCGGCTGAGTTATTAGGGTTAGCAGCACACCAATGGTAGTACATTCACCCCGGCCACCCCTAAAACCAATAAAAACCGGCCAGTTATGGCCGATAACAGCGGCGGTACCGGTAAGCAGCACTGCTACCTGAGGGGCATCGGCTGCCTGAGCAATGAGGATGGCTAACGCTCCCTTACCAGCATCAATCAGACCTACCGCTACCCCAACTTTAGCCCCTAGCTGGTGAAAGGCATTCTGGGCACCCATATTGGCATCCCCGACCTGCCTGATGTCAATGCCCCTGACCACGCGTCCAGCAATATAGGCGGTGGGGATAGCGCCGAGGAAATAACCCAGTATTACTATTAACCAGGGCATATTTATTCTCTAATTGGTGCCGAGGGTGGGACTCGAACCCACAAGGATTACTCCGGCGGATTTTAAGTCCGCTGCGTCTGCCTATTCCGCCACCCCGGCATAAGCGTAATATAAATTGGAGGCGACGACCGGATTCGAACCGGTGAATAGGGGTTTTGCAGACCCCCGCCTTATCCACTTGGCTACGTCGCCCCTAATATTTTGGTGCCGAGGAGGAGATTTGAACTCCTACGAGCTTACGCTCACCACCCCCTCAAGATGGCGTGTCTACCGATTCCACCACCTCGGCTTGAGTCTAGCAGGAGTTCAGAGACTTGACCCCCCAACCTGCGATTTTAGAGACCGAAGAGTGATGTTCTACCAAATATTACTAAATAGTGTAGGTTTCGTCAAGCTTCTAAGTAGCTCGGTTTGTATAATGTGCTTTTACTTTGCCCTTGTAATGTAGGTCGTTTCTAATCAATGTCTCCAGTTCGGATAAAATTGATAGTATTTTTCCGCACTATTAATCTATAACCCATAAACAATATTATCATCAAGCCTATTATTTCAGGAATGTAGGTACCAGCTTCGGAAAATAGGGCGTGGACGATGTTAGACAGCCAGCCAGTGGTTTCTACCCGCTGAAATGGCCCCAGTAGAGGCCACCAACGGGTGACAGGTTCAGCCCACATTTGGTCTAAGATAAGATGAATAATACCGCCATCTCCAACTAGGGTATGAGTTCGTGGAGATTGACAGCTGTGGTTAAATCGTGCTATATTTTGTCTGCGGCAGCGTAGCTCAGTGGTAGAGCAGAGGACTCATAAGCCTTTGGTCGTGGGTTCAAATCCCTCCGCTGCCAGTTTGAAGCTAAAAACGGTTGGGCAGCCGAAAATGTATGGTTTTAGACCAAAGAACTATCAACAAAACTCAGATAGGCTCGCTATCTGGCGTAGACCAAAGAACTCTTAACGGGCAACTTAAAGTCTTCTTGTTATCCTGCAAGGTGGAGGAGCTTTCGCCATTCACTGTCCAGAGTTATGACCAGAAGTTACGGGTCTTTGTCAGGTTTTGCTCGGGCATTGAGGTAACTGCTCCACAGCACATTACATCACACCACATCAGGTTATTCCTTCTCAAGCTCCAGGATACCTGTCAGCGCAGGTCTGTGCATAATAACTACAGAGCTATAAAGCGCTTCTTCAACTGGATGGTAGAAGAGGGAACATTGAAACAAAGCCCTATGGCCTCAATTCGGGTCCGCAAACCGCCCGATAAAATTATCCAGCCTTTTAAGATGGACCACATACGGGATTTACTGCTGCTTTGCGATGATAGCAAATTCTTAGGAGCCAGGAATAAAGCCGTTATCCTTACTTTTCTGGACACCGGCTTGAGACTAACAGAGCTAGTCAATATAGAAATAAAGGACGTGGACTTTGACCATGAGATAATCAAGGTAATGGGCAAGGGGGCAAAAGAGCGGGTGGTGAGAATAGGTAAAAAGACACAGAAGGCTCTACTGAGGTATCTCTTGATGAGGAACGATGGGATACCTTGCTTGTGGGTAACTGAAGAGCGGAGACCGCTTACCCACTGGGGAATTGAGATAATGATTCGCAAGCTGGGGAAGAGGGCAGGAATTAGTGGTGTTCGCTGTTCACCCCACACCTTCAGGCATAGTGCTGCTACTCAGAGCCTGCGGAATGGAGCTGGGCTAGAGCAGGTGAAATCCTTGCTCGGCCATAGCACCCTATATATGACGATACGATACGCAGCCACAATCAACAGCGAAGACGCAGTTATCAGCCACCGTCGATTTTCACCAGTGGATAATCTCCCCAACTAAAGAAGTCCCCCTCTCCTTCAAAGGAGAGGGGGATAATACTCAGAATGAGTTCTAGTGGGCTAAAATGCGATTCTATGGCTTCTCAGCCGATTCCTTTAAGAGCTTGGCTGCCCAGTTTACCAGGTCAGTTCTTTTGTCATCTCGCATAAAGTATCTAAGGCACAGCTTTAGCTCCTCGTTCTCTCGTAAGACCTCGGCGATATTTATCTGCCTATATCCTGCTACATGCCCGCATTTAGGACACACACGCCGGTCGCCTATTTTAATATAAGTTGTTCCGTCTATGGGGCAGGGCATGTCATTCTCCATGCTATTTACTCTTCCCGTTCAGGCGTTCAATAAGGATTCTAAGTTCAGATAGCACCTTAGTATTCTCCTGCCTGCTCTCCTGGTCTTTTTCAATCAGGTCTGTCAGTCTATCTTCTGTAAACTTCTTGGACTCACGCCACATCTTTTCGGTCGCCTTTCTATCCCAACGATACATAAAGAAAATGATGAGCCCTAACAGTGCCCCGACTCCGAGACTACTCACAATTTGTATCAAGTCTATCATCGGCTATCCTCCTCTCTCCAATCGTTCCAATAGTCCTCAATGGAATTACAAGGCCAAATCATTCCCCGGTTGTGTCTTTTTTTTTACCCTGGTCTGGAATATACTTGGTGCCGAACCATAAATGCCCCCAGAGAATACCTACGAGCAAACCACAGAACCCGGCTGATAGCAGCCAGCTCCAGAGGTAATGTCCGATAGTGGCACTTATCACCATGACACCAAGCATCCAGGGAGTCGGATACTTCTGCCTAGCATCCCGGATAATCCAAGTCCACTTTCTGCCGCCTATTCTTGACCACCACCACCGATAGGAGTTATACCATTTATCCGTCATTTCCCTGCCTTCTCTTCCTTGACCAGAGCTTCTAGTGTCCTTACCTCGCCATCATATCTCAGAGCCTCTTGAAGCGAAACCTGCCTTTGCTCTCTGAGACGCTCCATCTCTTCCGCAAGTGCATTTACCCGTTCTACAATCTCTTTCCGCTTCGCTTTTGCTTCCTCTAATTTCTGCTTTAGGTTCATATTTACCCCCTTCACAAATTGTTGAAGATGTGTTATACTTTTGTCTAAACAAGTGGATAAAGGAGAGAGAGGAATGAGGATTAAAATCATAGTCGGAAGCATATTGGCGATTATTCTAGCGGTTGCTTCGTATGTCTTCTACTGGCTTTTTATAGTTAAAGTCTGCCCCCTATGGTGGGGCAATTTCATATTTTGGTAGCCTCAAGAGCCTCTATCCTCTTGAGGAGTGCCTTCTGGATTCCGATATTAAAGCCAGACAAGCCAGCGATGTTGACATAGTTCTGTCCTCTCTTGTTCTTCACCACCATATCCTGTGGTAGTGTCTTCCCATCAATCTTATACTTGCCCTTGGCTACCCATTTAGGTTTGATAGCTTTAAGCAAGGCAATATCATCATGCTTCTGATAACTGTGAATTGCTCCATCACTAGAGTAAACAAACTCTCCCACCACTTGTTTCCATGCTCCATCAGAAGCTCCACAATCATAATACTCATGGACAAATGGATAGTGGTCTTGCATCCAGACTTCACCCAATAGGTGAATAGCACCGTAGGGAGAGAGGCACAAGTTTCCACCAGGTGACTGATAGATATAGCTCCTCTTTGTGCTCCATTTGAAGCAAAGCGATTCTGTTCCAGTGATGGTGATTCCATCAGCACTAATTCTAATCTTCTTTAGTAGGTCGGAAATTATTTCAACTCCTTGCTCATCAAGGTTCTGGTCTATATAAAGTTTGATATGACCAGCACTAATGTCAGTCTTCCTGACCCTACCATAGATAGAACCCTCGTCAATATCATCAAGATCCCCCCTACATTCACTCAGAACAATATGCCCAGCTGATATGTCAGTGCTCTTGACTAGCCCGTAAGTGTCCTCTACAACCTCATCAAGTAGTATCTTCCCTGCACTAATGGATGTTCTCTTTACTTTGCCATAGATACTTCCCTCGTCAATATCGTCAATATCACCTTCGCAGGCTTCCAGCAAGATACGCCCTGCTGAGATATAGGCACTCTTGACTAGCCCGTATGTTCCTACGATTACTTGGTCAAGGATGACTAGCCCATCAGCGGTTAAGGCAGCACTCTTAGCTCGCTGGTAAACAGCCCCATCTGGTATATTGTCAAGGTCAGCATCGCCCGGCATCTTCTCAGTCGGGTTATAGCCAGCTTTGTAAAGGATATTCTCATCCAGCTTGACCTGCCCAGCGTCAAGGTGAAGTGTCTTTACCCTGGCATAGACCTCTCCATCAGGCAGATTGTCCAGATTATCCCCTATCTTGGACAGGTCTATAGTGTTATCAGGGTCAATCCAGACAAAGTTCATATTCTCAGCTAGGATGTTCTCTACATAGAGGTCTTTGACCATCAACCGGGTAAAGTATTCCTCGAGCTCATCCGTGCCGATGCTACCAGAAGGGTCGAGATTCGCTAGTGCTTTCCTGACCGTCATCCAGTTACCAAAGCTGAAGGTCATCCGCCACTCAGCTCTCTTGGCATTATAGTGCCGTGTTAGGTGGCCTAGATTGCCAATTCGGTAATCCTCTTCTCTTTCATCAGTAACCTTCACATAGTCAAATATCTCGGCACCGACATTCATCGGAACATCGGCAGCCCCCATCTCAGACCACAGTTGGTGTTTAGACAGGATAGCAGTAGCTATGTCATCAGCTTGGTCAACCCCTAGCCTCATCTGCTTATAGTCAGTTTTCTTTACTGCCTCTGGTAAATCATCATAACCATCAATTTGGGCTGACCCCGAATACTGAGGGTCATCATCAGGCTGAGACTTAACTACAATCCTATTGGGAATTACCAGCGTCTTTCTATACGCCTTGCTAAAAAAGGTGTGCCCACTCTCAAGGCTATATTCGTAGTCATAAACACTACCTGTGGTTTTCGGCTTAAAGATATGCCATTTACCGTCAGCCTCAACCCGAGCCACATTCCCCGTATAGTCTAATAGCCTTCTAAATGAGGCTAATCTTGAACCGCCCACATAGATACGGAATGAGTCCTTTGGTTTGTATGTATCAGCTAGGCTATCATAACCAACTTCCCAGACCACTTCATAAGCCTGACAGTGAGAATAGCAGGCTAGGGTAGCACCGACTATCTGGTTAATCAGCGTTTTAACCGTCTTGGTGTCATCCTGACTGGGCATATAGCTCTCGCTGGCTTTATCCTCAGCCATGAGATTCATTATGCCAACGAGAGAAAGCACACAATCCAGTACATCCGGGGATGAGTTAAAAGTCTGAGCGATAACCCATAGGGGCGCGGTGGCAGAATACTCCTCACCAGCGCTGGTTATGGCGCCCTTGCTAAGAACCCCCTTATAACCTTTGAGGTCAATATCATTAAGAGCCTTGTCGCTATTGTCCAGCACTAGCTTAGCTCTTTGACTATACGGCTCTTCAGGGTGGTTTATGTCCAGTATGCGGTCCCGAGTATAGGTATAAGAGCTTGCCCCATGAGTAAGGACAATTTTAATCAGGGCGTCAATAGATTCCGCCCGTTGAGCCGCTTTCAGTGTTTCCGTTAGTGACCTCATTCTTGCTCCTAGTTACCCAAGTTTGAAACTACCATGTTCAATTACTTCCTTCGCCTCAGCACCAGTCCCGTCCACTGCCTTGCAGAAATAATGCCACCAGCCCCTAGTGCGCCATACACTGACTCCGGAGCTATGGGCGGCGGCAGTCGTTCCCTTCTGTCCCCTCGTTACAGTCAGGACATCATCAGTCCTGCTAGAGCATTTTAGTATTTCATTGTCAATCTGAATAAAGAAATCAGATGCCGGCAGTAAGGCACCCTCCCCTGCCGCCACAGTGATTGAGGTGGCTGTAGCTGTGATAGTAGCAGCCAGAGTTGTCACTGCCTTAGAATTGTAATAAAAGACGAATTTGCCCGTTGATGACTGAACCATAGCCGTGTTATCTATGTCGGTCCCTTCAACATCCTTGGCCAGAGCGCCATCCGGGTCTCTGAGAGTAACCTTGATGCCTCCTGGTGTTGGGTTAAAAAGCTCACCAGCAGGATTGCGGGTCTCACTCCAGATTGGAACGGTCTCCCCCCTTTGGAATACCTGAGTTGTAGTTGGCATAACTTCACCTCTCACTCGCCAGTGTATGTTTTTAACTCAAAAGGCTCTTTCGTATAAACCGCTGGTTTCATTAGCCAGCCTGCCCGACTAGCTCGCTCTATACCAATCCCACTTTCACTGGAGAAAATGGGTATTTCAATTATAACTATACCTAGACCTTCTCCGCTTCCTAGAGCCTCGGCTATGATTTCCAGTAAGGCTTCTGCCGAGCCTAGACCTTCACCACTAGCAGCAGCCACCGCCAGAACTCTAATAAGGGCTTCGGTAGAGCCTAAGCCGACACCGCTTCCACCAGCTTCAGCTAATATATCTAGGATACCTTGAACTGTAGCCGTTCCGATTCCTGAACCTGCACAAGTGCCCTCAACGATAATACCAACGATTTGGCCAGTGGCAGAAGCTAGACCTATGCCCTCACCGCTTGCAAGTCCTGAGATTATGAGATAAGAGGATGACTGAGATAGCCCTATTCCGTTGCCGAGAGCCGAAGCTAATACATCCAGTTTGGCTGAGGAACTGGCTAATCCTACACCTGAGCCCGTTGCTGAACCTTCAACTATTGCTGGTCCTTCTGGCGTGTAGGTGCAGTAGATAGAATGCTTGTCTGTGTTTGCCTCGGCTATAAATGTTGCTGGGTTAGGCCAAGAATTATAAGCCACATCATCACGATGCCCTTGGTCTTCTCCAGCATCAAAATAGAACCGCACATTGGCATCTGCTGCCCAAGCAACTAAAACATAATCAACAGCAGATATACTGGGCGTTACTGTAAAGTCCTTCCATGCTGCACCATCAGAAGCTATAGAGCTATCACCACTACCCTCTACCAAACTTGAGTCACTATGTAGATAAATAGCAGCCTTAACATTAGTAGAGCCAGGGGGGTTAAAGAACTCCAGGTAAGCAGTAAGTTTTGAGGCTGTGCCAGCAGCACCAGTAAAGAGATATCCTCTTATATCGTCTAAGGCACGAAAGCTAACACCTGCATCGGTATATCCAAAGGTATCCCCAGCAGCATGCCTTATAGGATACTTAGCACTATCAAGAAAGTCTTGTGGGATTGTAGTTATTAGCTGAGTCCCTGTATATTGAAGTTCACCCCAAACCCATTTGCCATCAGCATCCTCTATTCTGGGGCGATAAATATGAAATGCTTTACCTGCCTTATAATTCTTGCCCCTACTGTCAACCATACCACCTTTAGTAGCGTGGTAAACAGCGTATGAACCAACTACATTATCTGGTCTAACAGCACCACTGTCTATTTCCTGCTGTGTCAATGCTGGCTGGTAAAAGAACCTCAAGCCCCGTGTCTCAATGTTAAGGACAATCTGATTAGTCTTTGGTTTCTTTTTCAGGATAATCTCAAACTCAAAACCATCAAGCTCATTCTGCCCCTTGGCTTCAAGAGGATAGAGATGAGCTTCAAGATTGGGTTCAATCCACTTGACCTTATTGCCTTCAATAACGGGGTCTCTTTTGCCCTTGATGGGAAGCCCCACTTTTATGAAGCACTCCCCGCCCCAGCGATTGAGTTTGATATGGGGCTTGAAATCCTTAGATTCCCTATCCCCAATCTCAACCTTATCCTTACCGAGTAGTTCCACTTCATAAGTTGTAGGATTTATCTGTTTAATTGGAGGCATATTTCACCTCTACTAAGCCAAATCTATCACTAGCCCGTCAATCGGTATCCTGAAGGTGTCGCCCTCGTTCCACGACTTTTCCGCCGTCAATGGGCACCAATAGAGAATATTCCCAACAGTGGCAGCATCGCAGATGATGGCATACTTCACCTTCTTGGTGTCGGGCGCCGGCATATTCTCGAAATCAATCACCGCCGAGTTCTTGACAGTTGCCTTGCCACCAATCTGGGATACAGTCCCAAGGGTTATCGCCTTCCTGTCCCCAGTGTAACCTGTGATTTCGTTGGTAAGCGTTCCTGCCTCCAACTCAGCATCCGTGCCAGTATCGTTCACTATTCCGCAGTAAACTGTCGCTGGGGCTGTGTATGCCGTTCCTTTCAGCATATTGAGCCACTTTTCCTCTAAATAATCTGATATGTTGCTCACGATTTACCTCCTATGTTTTATTTCCCTACCTCACTTGTGTAGACTAAAACTTGCTTTTTAGGCTTAAACATGTTAGTATAAGAATATGGATAGAAAAGAATATAAGAAGCAATATCAGAGACGATGGCAAGCTGCTCATAGACATCCCTGCCCCGATTGTGGGAAGCCAATAACTCGGCATCGCCAACGCTGTAGAAGTTGTGCTTCTAAAAATGCTTGGAGATTAGGCAAAATAACGAGTACCCTCTGTCAAAAGGGGGAACTTAATTTCAATTGGAAAGGTGGGAAAGCAAAATGCCGTGATTATATCTTAATTCGCAAACCTGACCATCCAAGAGCTAATAAAAGTAATGGTTATATTTTTGAGCACATTGTTGTTTGGGAAGAGGCTCACAATCAGCCCTTGCCTGATGGCTGGGTTATTCACCATCTTAATGGAATAAAGGCTGATAACCGACCCAAGAACCTATTAGGTATGCCGAGACGAGGACATTCCCCCGGTCTAACAGTGAAGGAAGTTCAAAAGCGATTAAGAGAGTTAGAAGCAGAATTAGCTCAACAAAGGCTATGCTAATGCCCAATCTCGGAAGTATACACCTTCATTTGAAAAGCCTCTCGCTGATAAACAATCATTCTCATTCGCCTGCCCACATAGCCTACAAGATGTAGGTTCTCTTCACCCTCACCGCTATCAACCAGTTGTCTCAGGTAACTCAGAACTTTATCCACACCCTGCCCGGCATCAGAAGTGGTAATATCTTTGACGGTAGCGGTGACTTCAACCAGTGCATCTACACCTTGACCATTATCACCTGCCAGCATAGCAGCCAGTAATGTGATAGCCTCTGTAGCCACACCACTATCTGCTCTAGTTAATAAACTTGCCAAGATTGAAGCATCTATACCAGCCCCGACATCAGATGAATACTTAGGCTCTCCTAGTTCACGCAGTAAGCTACTCTCAACACCTAAACCACTATCGGCTACCAGCAGTGGACGGTCTCCAAACTTAGAGGTATCAACACCGTAGCCATATTCTGTGAATACTCGGTCAAGCAAGGCTAGAAGTGCATCACTGCCAATGCCACTATCCGCTTTCACCAATGTTGCTAGTGGATTGTCCACCTTCTTAGCGTCTGCTCCTGAGCCAACATCTGAAGAAGTCTTAATTCCCGAAACACGGTAGGAACTCTCAACACCAATTCCTGTCTCACTGGCTATTTTACCAAGCAGGCTGAGGATAGTGTCCAAGCCAGAACCAGTCTCAGCCTTCAGCAGTGTAGCGAGAGGGTTGTTAGTAGCTTTGGCTTCCGCTCCTGAACCAGCCTCGCTTCTGCTGTAGGTGGCTAACGGATTGCCTGATGCTTTAGCATCTGCCCCTGAGCCAGTGTCAGAGGAAGTCTTGGTAAAGTGTGTTGTAAATTCTACCTGACTGCCATAACCATAACCTGCCGAGTTATAGGCGTAGGCTTTGACATAGTAATGCTGTCCTGGCGTCAAGCCCGTCATTGCTCTAGTAAAAGCACCTGTGCCGAATGAATCTGTCTCTTCCGACTTACTGTCGGCTATTGTAGGATTACCGCTTGTGTTCCAGCAGACCCCCCGCTTCAAGCAGTTCTCCCCACCTGTATCAGTGATATTGCCATTACCCGTTGCTGTGGTCGCTTCTATATTGGTGACGGCTTGGGTGGTTACTGTGGGGGCTACTACTGGTGTCTGCCCTGTGCCATAGAGACTCAAGGCATCATTATCAGAGAGGTCATAGCTTGTCTGGTCATTAGGGTCTATGTATTCGCCATTAGTATACCAAACCCCCGCATAACCGAAAGAATCTTTTTCTATAGTTCCTGTGGCA
>JAUVZE010000087.1 GCA_030602665.1 Dehalococcoidia bacterium | reverse complement strand
TTTCAGCGCCCAAGCCCTAGCAGATAGGGCCAATGATGTGCAAGCCAAGTTACTGGTAACCGCTGACGGGGGGTTCAGGAGAGGGAAAGTAGTGCCATTAAAGAGCATAGTTGACGAAGCCTTGACTATGTGCCCGTCAGTAGAAAAGACCATTGTGGTCAAGAGAACCGGTGTCTCAGTCAACATGAAGCCACCAAGAGACCTATGGCTCGATGACCAGCTCAATGAGGCAGAGTCTTTCGTTGAGCCTGAGCCACTGGAGTCGAATCATCCACTTTATATACTTTACACCTCAGGTACCACCGGCAAGCCTAAAGGAATCACCCACGGTACCGGTGGTTATTTAGTATGGAACTATTCTACCTATAAGTGGGTCTTTGACCTTAAGGAGGAATCAGTCTACTGGTGCTCGGCTGATGTGGGCTGGGTTACCGGGCATAGCTCAATAGTATACGCCCCGCTGGCACACGGGGCAGCTATAGTCCTTTACGAAGGCGCTCCCGACTATCCGACGATTGACCGGTGGTGGGATATTATTGAAAAATACGGGGTTACCATATTTTACACCTCACCTACCGCCATCAGGATGTTCATGAGACACGGTGAAGAGTGGCTCAAAAAGCACGACCTTAGCAGCCTGGAGCTATTGGGAAGTGTCGGCGAGTTTATTAACCCGGAGGCCTGGCTCTGGTTTTATAAGCATGTCGGCGGCGAAAGGTGCCCCATCGTTGATACCTGGTGGCAGACTGAAACTGGCGGTATCATGATATCACCCGCTCCGGGGATAGAATGCCTCCCGCTGAAACCCGGCTCAGCAACATTGCCATTACCCGGAGTAGAGGCTGAAGTAGTCGATGAAGACGGTAAGCCAGTGCCACCCGAGGAAAGAGGCTTGCTGGTAATAAAGAGACCCTGGCCAGGAATGCTCCTTGGCGTATATGGCGACCCAGAGCGCTATAAGAAATCATACTGGTCGCGCTTTCCCGGCGTTTATTACACCGGTGACTATGCGGTAAAGGACAGGGATGGGTATTTCTGGATTTTGGGAAGAGCTGACGACGTGCTCAAGGTTGCTGGACATAGAATAGGTACTGCTGAACTAGAAGATGCGGCTGTTTCTCATCCTCAGGTGGCTGAGGCAGCGGTAGTAAGTAAACCTCACCCGGTAAAGGGTGAGAGCATCGTTATCTTTGCCGTGCTAAAAGAGGGGGTCACTTCTTCCCCAAGTCTGAAGAAAGACTTGGTCAACCACATGCGCAAGATGGTAGGACCGATAGCGGCTCCTGACGAGGTTTACTTCGCCACTACGCTACCCAAGACAAGGAGCGGCAAGATTATGCGGCGAGTGCTAAAGGCGGTGGCTCGTGGTGCTAGTATCGGTGACCTTACAACCTTGGAAGACGAGGCTTCTGTTGAGGAGGTAATTAGGGCTTACCAGGAACTTAAGAAAACGGAGGAAGAGGCGAAGTAAGGTGCCACCTTTAAGCCTATATATTAAACAGAAAAGTGATTACATCACCGTCTTGAACTATATAATTCTTGCCCTCTAGTCGGAGGAGCCCCTTTTTGCGAGCCTCAGCTATGCTACCACACTTTACCAAGTCTTGGTAACTGGTTACCTCTGCCCGAATAAAACCTCTCTCCATGTCAGAGTGGATTTTACCGGCAGCTTTAAGAGCGCTGGTGCCATTTTGAATAGACCAGACTTTAACTTCACCCGAAGCAATGCTGAAAAACGAGATTAACCCCAGCAGTTCGTAGATTGACTTGGTAATGCGGTCAGGCCCGGACTCCCTCAGGCCAAAATCAGCCCGGAATTCCTCAGCAGCACTGTTATCTAACTCGCCCAGCTCCATTTCTAACTTGCCGCACAGGGTGATAACACGAGAGTGAGGTCGTGAATAGCGGGCGCCTAGTTCTGCTTCTAAAGCTGCTGCCTGAGGTAGCTGTTCCTCTCCAATATTGACCGCTATTAGTAGTGGCTTGGCAGTAAGAAACTGGTAGTTAGTAATCATCCTGGCTTCGTCAGCAGTTAGCCGTAGTTCCCGGATAGGCACATCATTCTCTAAATCAGCCTTAATCTTCATTAGTATCTCTTGCTCCCGGAGGAAACCCTGGCGCTCGGACTGTTTGGCTCCTTTTAGGGATATCTCTATTCTCTTAAGTCTTCTCTCAATAATGGTTAGGTCGGAAAAGGTAAGTTCTAAGTCCATGGTGGCAATATCCCGAGCTACATCCAGGCTGCCTTTAATGTGGGGTATCTTTTCATCGGTGAAGGCTCGGACTACAGTAATAAGAGCATCTACGGTGCTAAGCTGGGTCAGCAGTTGACCGCTTATAGTCTCGTCCGCAACCAAATCCTTAACGGAAGCACCGACATCAATATACTTTATCTCAGCCGAGACCACTCGCTTAGGCCTAAGCATGTCGGCTAATGTTTGGAGACGGGGCTCTGGAACCTTGGCTATGCCAATATGGGGGGCTAAACTTTTTGGGGCGTAACTCTCGGTATCAGCCTTACCTCTGGTCAGGCTATTGAAAATAGTGGTCTTGCCACTTTTGGGCAATCCTATAATACCAATATTAACACTCACTGGTCTAACCGCCTGTCTTCCATTAGGCTGGGGGTATCAATCAGCTGACTTTATTATTTCTCGAGCCTGCTTAAGGGCAAACTCTCTTTCTACCCGAATTAAACCGGTATTGGCGGCCAGGTCCAACAAGGCAAGCAGTGCATCATGGGTACCAAGGCTACCGAGCTGTTCAATGGCTTTAGTCCTTAACTCGGCGGCAAGTTGTAAGTCGGTGGCAATAGTAACTAGCTTGGTTAGTTCATTAGGCTTTTCTGCCATTTTACCTCTCCTTTAGTTACAGTGGTGTCAGCTTGGGTATTATTACTGGTATTTATTCTACTCTTTGTGCCATCATTCTTCAATAGGGTTGTTTAGAGATTATTTAACAACCTATCCTCCTAACCCCCTTCCCTTGTTAGGGAAGGGGGTGACACCCCTTCAAACTACCCTCAATAAGCGACCAATATTGTGTGACGGTGAGCAATCCTAACTATGCACTTAGGAATTTAAGGAGGGGCGAAGCCCCTCCTTAAATCTCTTCCCCCTCTCTTGAAGGGGAAAGATACTAAAAGAGAGTCTGAGGGAGGCTTAGCCGCCAAATATAATTATAGGGAGTTTTGGAGGGACGAAGTCCCTCCAACATAACCAATTCCCCCTCCCTTATGAAGGGAGGGGGACAAAGGGGGAGGGTCACCAATCAAAATATTGAAGGGGGAGGGTCAATAAACAATCTCGTAGTTTGCCGGGCAGTCTATCTCACCAGCCTGTGTAGCCGATTTAGGGTCTCGGTCTTCTCTCTAATGCCGAGTTTGGTTTTATGGATGGCTTTTCTCAAAAGCTCAATAGACTGGTCGTAGGTCTTTCTATCCACCGGGTAGGGGATACCGTCCTTACCGCCGTGGGCAAAGCTGTAGCGAGCGGGGTCCCGGTAGCTGGGGGCTACCCCGTAGACCAGCTCAGAAATCAGGCTCAGGGCACGGATAGTTTTTGGGCCGACTCCGCTTAGTCCCAGCAGTTCTTCAAAGCCGTGAGGCTGGCGCTCATAGGTGCTTAGAAGAATCTTACTTAGGCTATCGGGATGGAGGTCATGGACACCAATGGGGTGGTGTGAAGGCAGATTTAAGGTCTTTAGCCTCTTGAGGTCGGCTAGGATATCATGCGGCTTTTGCTGAGTGGCAATATCGGCGATGGTGGTGCGAGCGGGGTCGCTTTCACTGGCAACCAGGTTCAATGCCTGTCCTTTTGCCTCAGACAGGATAGCAGAGTGAGGCTCATTGACAAAGCTGCTCACCGCCTCCCCCAGCCAGTGGTAGCGGCGGGCATAGCGAGTAACCTCATTCATACCCTGCTGAATCACCGTCCACGAGCCACTGGGGGTAAAGAGAAAGGTGTGGTGGTAGAGCTGGTAACCATCCTGAACTGCTGAGCTATCCACCTTGGCCGACATCCGGCTGGCATATACCAGTGGCGCCGGGTTTAGTGAGACTTTCTCTCCCCAAACCTCTATTTCCGATGGAGTCTGCCGTGAAGTTCTCCCCTTGCCACCGGCGATAAATAGTCCCAACTCCCGTTCCAGTCCCTTTATCCCTTCCTTAAGAGCACCACACAGGGTAGTGGTCACACCGCTTGAGTGCCAGTCATAGCCTAGAATACAACCCAAGGCCTGGAACCAATAGGGGTGGGACAGTCGCCGCAGCATCTCCTCCGAGCCGAACTCAGTGACAATGACAATGGTAATCTCTCGGGCGAGCTTAACCATGCGGTCAAACAGCCAGGGTGGTACCCTGCCATAATGGAGCGGTAGATGGGCGATGCCGGTTTTAGTGGCTGACATGCCTCTACCTCAATTAGAGGCTGCAGCTAGTGCAGCTAGTAGCACTGCAGCTACTACATGAACTGCCACCTATAGAAGAAGTCAATCCACTCGCATCCTTGGTGAAGGAGCAGAATGTGGAGAGTATTCGTTCCGCTCTGTGATGACAATGAGGACAGGAAGCCTCGTCAGTAGCCTCACTCAACGGGCGAAGCAAGTCAAATTTCAGATTACAGTTGGAGCAATTATACTCATATAGTGGCATTTCTCTCTTTCTCTAGGATTAGTTTAACCATTTTTAGCTAGCAAGTCAAGCTTGAAATTATTTATCAACCTCACCCCCTTAATCCCCCTCTCCTTTGAAGGAGAGGGGGAAGGATAGGTCTTGAAGGGGCTTCGCCCCTTCAAACTTTCCTTTGATAAATGGCCTGTCAAGCTTCCCAGGCTAGCTTACCACGGCGTAGTGCTCTAGGCGATGGCAG
>JAUVZE010000015.1 GCA_030602665.1 Dehalococcoidia bacterium | reverse complement strand
GTTATCGGGTCAATAGTAATCCTTTTCACTTTATGCCCTCCGTCTGAGGCTGTTGGAGCCGTTTTCTCTTCAGCATGGAATCTGCCAGTCCAAATCTATAAAAAGTGCCTGCGGGGTCGAGCACCTCTTCCACCATCTTGGCAATCTCGGCTTCGCTATCACCCTGATAAATGGAGGCAAGAGCACTAACCAGCTTGGCTCCCTGGTCAACAACCCCTGGTGGTGGTCCGAAGCAGCCGCGGCAAGGCATGTTAGCTTGGATGCACCTGAGACCGCAACCACCCCTGGTAGCTGGACCGCAGCATATTATCCCCTGCTCCAGAAGGCATTTCTTCGGGTCAGGGATAATCTCGTGAGGTCGGTAAAATTTGGTAATCTTCTTTTCCTCTTTTGTTCGGTCGCACTCGTCACACAGCGTCTTATCTGAGGCAATTACCGCTCCCACTGGAGGTAGCTGACCAGTGGCAAAAAGGTCTACTACCTTCAGGATAATATCCACTGGTGGTGGGCAGCCGGGTACAAAGTACTCCACATCTATTACTTGAGCCAGGGTCAATACGGTATCAAATAACTCGGGTAACTCCAGTTCGCCTTCACTAACCTTGGTCAGGGTCTGAGGGAAAGTGCCATTAGCGTTGGCATTGGATGGTGCCTCAATATAAGCCCGCTCAAATATCTCATCACGATTGGTGAAATTGGCTAATGCTGGTATGCCACCAAAGCAGGCACAGGCACCAAAAGCCACCATTACCTGCGACTTAGCCCTGAGCAGCCTGGCAATCTTCTCTTGCTCCGAGCTTCTAATCGCACCATTGAACAGGCACAAATCAATAACCCCGTCCTCCATCGCTTCAAGGTGGTGGTATTTGAAATCTAGAGCGATTGGCCAGAATACAATGTCGGCAATATTGGCTATATCAAGTATCTTCTCATTGGTATCAAGGACAGCCACATCACAGCCACCGCAGCTAGCTGCCCAGTATAGGGCTATTTTGGGTTTAGCCATTTTCGCCTCCACCGTTGCGGCTGAAAGGTCCCAGCTGCCTTATTTGTTCCGTCATCTCATCAACTATGGAAGCAAAGCGGTCTCCCTCTGATGCTGACACCCATTCTAACCGTACCCGTTCATCTTCAATCCCCAGTTGAGAGAGCATCTTCTTCAGCAAGGGGATGCGCCGCGCTGCCTTATAGTTTCCCTCAGCGTAGTGGCACTCGCCGGGGTGGCAACCGCAGATGAGGACACCATCAGCTCCTGACTCAAAGGCTTTAAGGACAAAGGTAGGGTCAACTCTCCCCGAACACATAACCCGCACCACTCTCACATTAGGAGTATATTTCTTTCGTGAAATGCCAGCAAGGTCAGCGCCGGCATAAGAGCACCAGTTGCACAGAATACCCACAATCTTCGGTTCAAAGCTCATACTAGCACCCCCTCAATTTCAGCCATAATCTGCTCGGTGGTGAAGTGCTTACCAGTAATAGCACCGCTGGGGCAAGCCGCCACACAGACACCGCAACCCTTACACACCGCTTCATTAATCCGAGAGACCTTTTTCTCCTCGTCAAAAGAGATAGCCTTATACGGGCAAAGGTCAACACATATCTTACAGCCAGCGCAAAGCTCCTCATCAACAACGGCGATGGCGGCTTCAATCTCAACCTTGCCTTTGCTAATCATTGCCAGTGCCCGGGAGGCAGCAGCCGACGCCTGAGCTACGGTGTCAGGAATGTCCTTGGGGCTCTGACAGCAACCGACGATAAAGATGCCATCGGTCATGGTCGCCACCGGGTCAAGCTTGGGATGCTTCTCCAGGAAGAAACCGTCTGCCTTTCGGCTCAGGGAGAAGGTTTTGGCTATTTGGTCAGCATCAGCACGAGGCTCTAAGGCACAGCTCATGATTACCATATCAACCGGGATGCGCCGTTTGCGGCGGACTAAGGTATCCTCACAAATGACAATCAGCTTACCTTCCTCCTCAGGTCTCTCGGCGATGTTGGTAATCTCACCAGCACGCCCCCGCACGAAGTTGACTCCCTCCTCCTGAAGCCGCTCATAAAACTCTTCATACCCTGAACCGGCACAACGCATGTCAATATATAGTTGATAAACAGCTGCTTCAGGGACTTTCTCTCTCAGCAGGTGGGAGTATTTCAGCGAGTACATGCAGCAGACTCGGGAGCAGTACTTGTGGTAATTCTCATCACGACTGCCGACACAGTGCAGAATAGCTATACTCTCCGGTTTTCGCCCATCAGCCAATAAGACTTCGCCATTAGTGGGTCCTGAGGCATTAGACATTCTCTCAAACTCTAGACCAGTCAGGACATTATCATAGCGCCCATAACCGTATTGGTAGATAACCGAGGGGTCGAACTGCTGGAAGCCGGTAGCCACAATGATATTGCTAACTTCGACCTCAACTATTTCATCTTTCTGCTCAAAGTCTATGGCGTCAGCCTCACAACCCGGAATGCCTTTCTTCTCAATCCCCTTCTGACATATCCGGCAAACATCCTTGCCTTCGGCAAGACCCTTTAGATGGCTACATTTCACTGGGTCAACAACTGCCTTATTAGGCACAGCGTAGGGAAAGGGGATGTAGATTGCTTTCCTTTTACCAAGGCCGCAATCAAATTCACTAGGCACGCTGATGGGGCAAAGCTCCTGGCATTGGCCACAGCCGGTGCACTTGTCCTCATCAATATACCTCGCCTTCTTCCTGATTTTAACCTTGAAATTGCCGACATAGCCGGATACATCCTCAACCTCGCTATAGGTCATAAGCTGGATATAAGGGTGTTGCCCTACGGTGGTCATCTTCGGTGTCAGGATACAGGCAGCGCAATCCAAGGTGGGAAAAGTCTTATCAAACATGGCCATGTGCCCACCTATGCTCGGTTCCCTTTCCACCAGATAAACCTGGTGCTCAGAATCGGCAACCTCTAGTGCCGCCTGAATTCCGGCAATACCCCCACCTACCACCAGGACATTTGGATTAACTGGAACCTCTTTTGTTTCCAGAGGTTCGTGGTAATAGACACGCCTTACTGCAGCGCTGACCAAGGCCTTCGCCTTCTCCGTTGCCATTCCCTTATCTTCATGCACCCAGGAACAGTGCTCCCGGATGTTAGCCATCTCAAATAGATACTGATTTAGCCCGGCATCCTGACAAGCACGGCGGAAGGTAGGTTCATGCATCCGCGGCGAGCAGGAGGCTACCACCACTCGGCTAAGCCCATGCTCTTTAATGTCATCCTTGATAAGATTCTGCCCGGGGTCAGAACACATATATTTGTAGTCACGGGCGACAACCACCGAGTCTAACCCCCGAGCAAATTCAGTCACCTTTTCACAATCGACAGTTCCCGCTATGTTACTGCCGCAGTGACAGATATAAACGCCAATCCTTCGTTCCATTCTCTGCTCCTTAGAGATACTTGGCTAAAACCCTCTCCGTAGGGACAATACAGGTTTTCAAACCCAGGTCTTCGTCACTAAGCCCAAAGGCTACACCCATCAGTTGAGTGAAAAACAAAACGGGAAGGTTAAAGTTGGCTTTGAATTTATGGTTAACTCGGCTCTGATAGGCATCTAGGTTCGTCTGACACAGGGGACAGGGCGTTACCAGGCACTCTGCCCCGTTGCTCAAGGCGGAGTCAAAAATCTTTCTAATCAACTCCAGTGCTAACGCCTCTTCAGATATTATCAGAGACCCTCCGCAACAGCGACTCTTCAGTGGAAAGGGAACAGGTTCTCCTCCCAGACCAGCTATCAGTTTATCCAGGGATTGGGGATTTTCCGGGTGGTCAAAGCTGGGTCTGGGGCGGACCATCTGACAACCGTAATAAGGTGCTACCTTCAAACCACCCAGATTTATTTTCACCTTGGCCCTAATCTCATCATAGCCAATGTCATTAACGAAAACATCAAGCAGGTGTCGAACCCTTACCGTACCGTGGTACTCCAGACCACCGGCAGCCAGAGCCTCATCCACTTTAGCTTTAAGCTGTGGATATTCCTTAAGGTGGGAATTCGTTCGGTTCAAAATAACATAGCAAGAACTACATGGTGTTACTAGGTCAAGGCCTCTCTTTTCGGCCAAAGCCAGATTGCGAGCCGAGAGGCAAAAAGAGGCCAGTTCCTCAATTGAGCTATAGGGAGTGGAACCGCAGCAGTTCCAATCATCAAGCTCGATAAGCTCAATATCTAGAACTTTACTCACCGCTTGGGTTGACCAGCCGTAGGCCTTCGCTCCCCCCTCGGAGGAGGAACAGCCGGGGAAATAGGTATAATATCTCAACTGGCACCTCCTAGAGATTCAGCTTTATCAAGGATAGCCTTAAGCTGACTAGTTCCTTCCGGGGTCAGTCTCCTTGCTTTAATAGATAAACGTCCATGCCTCAGCAAGCTCAGTGCCACCGGTATCATCCTGAAGGCGCGTAGTGGATTAGTTAACATATAGAACCAGGTCATGAACCCAAATTCAGGAAGACTCCCCAAGCTGTAGACAAAGTCGTTGAAACTTCGGTACATGGCGGGGGTGCGTGTCCGCCCACTACTCAAGCCTTCACGGATCGCCAGGCACTCCAAGGCATGCATAAGGTCAGTTTGTTTAATCCCTCTTGGGCAACGCACCGTGCACAGATAGCAAGATAGGCAATGCCACATAGCATTACTGGAAAGGACCTCCTCCTTCATCCCGGCCCGCGCCATAGCGATGAGCTGTGACGGTGTATGGTCCATTCTGTCAGCGTTGGGACAGGATGCAGTGCAGGTACCACACTGGATACAAAGGCAAAT
Source organism: Dehalococcoidia bacterium (assembly GCA_030602665.1). GTDB lineage: Bacteria > Chloroflexota > Dehalococcoidia > Dehalococcoidales > JAUVZE01 > JAUVZE01. The sequence continues at coordinate 7,466 of JAUVZE010000015.1, read as the reverse complement.
ACCTTCGCCGCCGGGACTAGCGCTAATTTCCTCTACAAAAGTATCGGCTCGTGTCCTCTTTTCCATCAAACCTCCTCGTTACCAGATAGGTCATACCACTTTCCTGAGGTAGCTTCCATGTAGTAACACACATAGCACTACCTCCCCCAAAAAGGGGGAGCTAAAATAAACTCCCCCATCCAAAGCAGCCTTCCGAAGTAGGTGTTCCTTAATCATTATTAAGTAACCCTCCGGGGTACTGGTTCCTCAGCCATTCGGGTTGCCCTCCTCCGAGGAGCAATAACCCTCCGCCGCAACGCATCTCGAACGACCAGGTACAGACCGCTAACTATCACTACCCAAACCAATACCGGTACGAGGAGCACAATGGGCAATGCCAATCCTACAGCCAGTGCTACCTGCCACCCAAAATGACCAAGAGAGAACCAGATGGCAAAAGCGTAAATGCCCACTGGCACAATAACCGCTAGTCCAATTCGTATTTTTCTGGCAATGGGTTCTAAAGCTTTCAACCTTCCCTCCTTGACGGCAGCATAGATGCCACCAATGTTCAGGTACCAGATGAACGCTGCTGGGAAGAGAATGATGGGTATCACTAGTACTAGAACCAATATAACTTGCCACTCCATTGCTTTCACCTCCTCTCCTCAAGTCTTTTTCGTTTTCTAGCCTCTGTCGTCACTTCGTTACCGCTACTCCCCTGACCTCCTTTTCAGCAGCAACCTTCTTCTTTCGTACGGCCTCCTTAGCGTGGGAAAAAATCCAACCAAGATTCAGGTACCAGACGAATGCTGCTGGGAAAAGGATGATGGGTATTGCTATCACTAGTGCTACTATAAACTCCCACTGCATGGCTAACACCCCTTCTTTTTACTTGGACAGGCTGGAGGTAAGAGCTAGGTCGTGAAGCTAAGCCGGAGAGAGCTCTTCTATCCTCACCTTCCTCTTACCTCCACTTTCAGCTTACCACTCTGCTGACAATCTCGACTTCCGCCATGATACCTATTTCTAACCTCCAGAAACACCTAATCTGCCCGTCTTGACATAGCACTTTACACCTAACTGTAACCGTTCACGACTAGGTAATTATGCCTACCCGTATCGGTATACGCACACATGTTGAGCCTGTTGCCAACTTGAGACCTTAGCCAAAAGGGAGTATGATAAAGGTGGAGGAGCAAGGAGGAGCGCCATTTGGACAAAATCAAAATTCTAATCGCTGATGACCATGCGGTGGTGCGAGAGGGCACTCGCCAGATTCTAGAGCAGGAACCGGACTTGCAGGTGGTCGCCGAGGCTGGTGATGGAGAAGAGGCAGTGAGATTGGCCTGTAGTTGCAAACCGGACGTTGCCATAATTGATATCGCTATGCCCAAGACTGATGGCATCGAAGCCACTAAGCAGATTAAGGCACTTTATCCCACCATAGCCGTGTTGATACTTACTGCCTATGACGATGACCAGTTCGTCTTCAGTCTCTTGGAAGCAGGGGCGGCTGGTTACCTGCTAAAAAGTGTTCGCGGCCGTGAACTCGTTGACGCCGTGCGAGCAGTACATGCTGGAGAGTCAGTGCTTCACCCGTTAATCGCTCGCAAGGTGCTAAACCGTTTTGTCCCCGCTCCCGGCAAGCTGAAGAGGCAAGAGCCAGCGGAAGTGCTGAGCGAGCGGGAAATGGAGGTTCTCAAGCTGGCAACCAAAGGCCTAAGCAACCAGGATATCGCCAATGAGCTTTGCCTTAGTGTACGCACCGTCCAGGCTCATCTGGGCCACATCTTCAACAAGCTACAGGTCAGTTCCAGAACTGAAGCCGTAGTGCGCTCCTTAAAAGAGGGCTGGGTTACCCTTGACGATATATCCTAAGTATCGTTGCTGGGGATTCGGAGTATGGACATGGCACACCAATTATCAATAAACTGGCTGATAAAGACTGTGCGTAAACCTGGTTTCTGGCTTATTCTAGTTTTACTTGTGCTTATTACACTTCTTCACTATGGCGAAGCCCTAGAGCTCCCGGCATTCCTAACCAACATGCTCTCCAATATTGGCTTAGACCGACATGCCTTTGAGAGAATCCTCTACCTGGCACCTATAGTCTGGGCTGGTTTCCTGTTTGGCTGGAGAGGAGCTGTCATCACCTCGCTGGCTGCTTTGGCCTGCATGTTACCCCGTGCTATCTTTATTTCACTATACCCAGTAGATGCGCTTTTTGAAGCCAGTGCCGTTTTTATCATTGGTAACGTATTGGCTATTAGCTTTGAATCGCTCCGTAAGGAGCGGGCATACCGCACTCAGCTAGAAATAGCCCAGCAAGAGCTTCAAGACCATGTGCAAGTCATACAAGAAAACGAGGAGCGGCTTGCCGCTCTTCACCAGATATCGAGCACTGTCTCTCAGTCTCTGGAGCTGAGTCAGGTCTTGAGCGGCGCTATCGGCAACGTTATCGATGTCATGCAAGTTGAGATTGCCCTCGTATTTCTCTTGGATGAAGAAGCCGGTGAGCTTGCCCTGGCCGCCCACCGGGGTGTATCAGCGAGGTTTGTCCAGGGCGTGGGCAAGCTCAAACTGGGAGAAGGCTTCAACGGCAGGGTGGCTGAAACTGGGGAATCGCTATATGTAGAGGACGCCACTCAAGACCCCGGGCTCACCAAAATGGCAGTGAGGGAGGAGGGGATACGCTCCCAGCTCATCGTGCCCCTGAAATCTAAAGGAAAGGTGGTCGGCACCCTTTGTGTTGCCGCCCGCAGCCAGCGTCAAGTTCTTTCGGAAGAACTAGAGTTGGTCACCGCCATTGGCAATCAAATCGGCGTTGCTGTAGACAATGCGCGCCTCTATCAGCAGCAGCAGGCAGTGGCTGAGGAACTACGGGCGTCTGAAGCAAAATATCGGGAGCTATTTGAGAATGCCCATGATGCTATCTGGCTTCATGACCTTGAAGAAAATATCATCACCGCTAACCAAGCCTTTGCTACCCTTACTGGCTATAGTTTAGAGGAATTATCTGGCGTAAAGGCAGGTGACCTGTTTGCCGAGGGCTGCTTAGAGAGTATTAAGAACTTAGAAGACCCTCTGCTTAAGGACAGGGCACTTGGCCGTCTTTCTGAAGCAAAGATAGTCAGGAAGGACGGAACTGAGGCGTCTGTACAGTTGTCTACCAGCCCGGTCTTCAGCAACGGACAGATTGTAGGCTTTCAACATATTGCCAGGGATATTACTGAACAGAAACGAATGCAGGAGAACCTGCGTTTCTACTTGCAGCAAGTTACTCGGGCTCAAGAAGAGGAGAGAAGGCGCATCTCACGGGAGCTACATGATGAAACCACCCAGGCTCTGGTTGCACTATCTCGTCAGTTAGATGCTCTCGCTTCCAGCGGCAAGGGGCTGTCAGAGAACAATCGCCTCCGCTTAGAGGAACTATGGCAGAAAACCAACAACATAATGCAGGGGGTGCGCCGTTTAAGCCAGGACCTACGGCCGGCGGCACTAGACCGCCTTGGTCTACTGTCAGCATTGGAATGGCTGGCATCTGACATAGCGGAATACTCAGGAATAGAGATAAAGGTCAATGTAGTTAATACTGAACGCCGCCTCCCCGAAGAGGTAGAGCTAGTACTTTTCCGTATTACTCAGGAAGCACTGAGAAACGTGTGGCGACATTCTCAAGCAACCAGAGCCGAGATTACAGTGGAGTTTGACGAGAGCAAGACAAGGGTAACCGTCAGTGACAATGGCAAAGGGTTTAACCTTCCCCAGACAATAGGTGACCTAGCCAGGGATGGCAAGCTTGGCTTGGCCGGGATGCAGGAGCGCGCCCGGCTACTTGGTGGCAGTCTAACGGTACAATCCGAACCAGGTAGAGGGTCTACAATAACCGTAGAGTTACCAGCGTAGCTGGCCAGAGATGAGTTTAGGAATTGAACGGTTTTATCTCTATTTTGAGTGTTGACAATCACATAAATTAGGACTAAACTGAAGTCGTAACATGTGAAATAGCCTTAAGCTAATAATATCCTATTCCTGGTGTGACAAAATGAGGGCTGCAAAGCGTTCCATTCGCACCGATGACCGGTAAAGCCAGTAATCCTGTATGAAGTATTGGAGAAAAACCCTAGATCAAGACCAAGTAAAGCCCATACGCGGCCGAGTTGAAGTCCTCAAGGACAGATGCAAACAATGCCGATTTTGCATTGATTTTTGTCCCAAACAAGTCCTAGAGGAATCTACAGAGTTCAATCGCAAAGGGTATCATCCGGTTTATGCCGCTCTTCCTAACGAATGCGTTAACTGCGGTCTGTGTGAACTCATCTGTCCCGAGTTTGCCATTAGCGTTGTTCCCCTTGAGGAAGAGGAAGTTAAGGAAGAAGCACGCTATGTCTAGAAGAGGACCACTGGTCGGCGAGTTCTTTATGAATGGTGATATCGCCTGTGCTGAAGGAGGGATAAGTGCCGGTTGCCGCTTCTTTGCCGGATACCCGATTACACCAGCCACTGAGGTTGCTGAACGAATGTCATCACGCCTTCCCGAGGTTGGTGGTATCTATATTCAGATGGAGGACGAACTGGCATCAATGAATGCCATTCTCGGGGCTTCCTGGGCTGGCGTCAAGGCGATGACAGCTACATCTGGCCCAGGGTTTAGTTTGATGATGGAGAATCTCGGCCTGGGAATCATGCTTGAAACCCCCTGTGTTCTAGTCAATATCCAACGGGCAGGCCCGTCAACCGGACTGCCGACGCTGACAGGCCAAGGCGATATGATGCAGGCTCGCTGGGGTTCCCACGGCTGCTACGGGATAATTGCGCTATCCCCCACCTCTCCGCAGGAGTGTTACCAGCACACAATAAAGGCATTTAACCTTTCTGAAAAATACCGGATACCAGTTCTGGTCATGGCGGATGAGATTGTGGGACACATGGGGGAGAAGGTAGTTATCCCACCGCCTGAGGACATTCCATTAACTCCACGGCGAAAACCCACGGTCTCACCAGAAGAATATTTACCTTATAAGCCCGATGCCGACCTTATCCCCCCCATGGCTAATGCTGGAGAGGGTTACCGGTTCCATGTTACCGGCCTTACCCATGACGAAAGAGGATACCCGGTGATGACTGCCGAGGCACAGGACAGACTAGTCAGACGGCTGGTAGATAAGATAGAGAAGAACAAGGCCGATATTATTGAGATTGAGGAGGACGGTATAGATGGTGCCGATGTTGTGGTCTGTTCTTATGGTATCTCAGCGCGTGTCTCACAGTTTGCTGTTGAGCGTGCCCGGGACGAAGGTATCAAGGTGGGTATGCTGAGACTGGTTACGGTTTGGCCCTTCCCTGAGGAGACGATTAGGAAGATAGCCAAGCGAATCAAAGCCTTTGTTGTCCCCGAGATTAACTGCGGGCAGATTGCTCTTGAGGTAGAGCGGTGTGCTGGCGGAGCAGCCAATACTATACTTGTGCCTCACATGGGCGGTAGCGCCCATCGCCCCGAAACAATCATAGATGCCATCAGGAGAGCGGTTAGATGAATCAAAATGGCTCAGAGCAGAAACATTACATAGACCAGTACCTGAGAGAGGACCGGATGCCCCACATCTGGTGCCCGGGTTGCGGGCTGGGCTCAATCCTCCACTGCTTTCTTAGTAGCTTAATCAAAAGTGGGATAGATATGGACAAGGTGGTAGTTGTCTCCGGCATCGGCTGTACCGGCAGGGCAGCCGGCTATGTAAAGCTGGACTCATTTCATACCACACACGGTAGAGCTATACCATTTGCTACCGGATTAAAAATAGCCAATCCAGAGCTGCAGGTTGTGGTCTTCTCCGGAGATGGTGACCTCATTGCCATCGGGGGGAATCACTTAATTCATGCCGCTCGTAGAAATATCGATATGACGGTAATATGTGTCAACAATTTCAACTATGGAATGACTGGAGGTCAGCTGGGGCCGACCACGCCACTGGGGGCACGAACTCAAACATCACCCATTGGCAACTACGAACGACCCTTCAGCCTACCCTATCTGGCAGCAGCCAGTGGCGCCGTCTATGTTGCTCGCTGGACATCGATGCACGTGCGCCGCCTAGAACAAACTATTACCGAAGCGCTGCTAAAAAGAGGGTTTAGATTCATCGAAGTGATAGCCCCATGCCCCACAACATATGGCCGTAGGAACCGCCAGCCCACCGGGCTCGACCAGATGAGATACTACCGTGAAAATAGCATAATCAGGCATGGTGCCGACCCCAAAGATGTGGACATTGACCTCAATGGAAAGATTATCGTGGGCAAGTTTATCGATATTGAACGTCCGACATACTCTGACCTCCTGGATGAAGTTATGCAAAGGGCTTTCGGAACGGAATTACCAAAAGACGATACTTCCAAGGAAGAAGCTACCGTGGTCGGTTCAGCGCCTAAATAGGCATATACAACATGAAACGAGACGAGATTATATTAGGTGGTTTTGGTGGCCAGGGCATAATCCTTGCCGGCTATATAATGGGGAAGGGAGCTTCTCTTTTTGATAAGAAGCATGCAACCCATATTCAGGACTATGGTCCCGAGGCAAGAGGGGGAGCCTGTCGAACCGAGGTGGTTATATCTGACAGCAGAATTTCTTATCCCTACATTGATAATCCGTCAATCCTAGCGGTGATGTCGCAGGAGGCTTATACCAAATACTCTCCTAGGATGCGCCAGGACACTGTATTGCTCATTGATGAAAACCTCGTCAAACCAAAAAGAAGGAAACACAACAGACTTTTTGCTATCCCGGCAACACGCATAGCTCAGGAGCTGGGCAGGACAGCAGTAGCTAACGTGGTAATGCTGGGATTTATCACTGCCGTCACCAAGGTAGTATCAGTGGAGGCAATGAAGCAGGCCGTGCTTGAATCCGTGCCCAAGGGTACCGAAGAGTTAAATATGAAGGCCTTTGACCGCGGTTATTCCTACGGCTTGGAGAAATTAAAGACTGCTGAGGGAGAGGGAAAATGAGTGGCGGGGCGCTGGTAATCGGTGGCGATATCCAGAGCGTTCAAACTGCTTTGGACCTGGCCGATTGCGGGATAAAGGTTACCCTGGTAGAACAATCACCTTCCCTTCGGGCTAACAATGCCAAGTCTCTAGGAGAAAGTAGGCCGGACAACAATACCGAGCTACTACGGCTCATACCGAAACTGCTGAAAGCCGCCAATCACCCCAATATCAATATTCTCACCAACACCAGTGTAGTGAAGGTGAAGGGCACCAAGGGCGACTTCCAAGTGACCGTAGTTCAGCAACCCAGATATGTAAATGTGGACATCTGTGCCAGTTGCGCTCGGTGCGAGCGTGAATGCCCGGTGAGTGTAATTCCGCTGGCTAGTAAGACTCTTGATGGGCGTAAAGCTATTCATCAACCTGATTACGGGCTAAAATCAGTACCTTCTGCTTATATCGTAGAGAAGAAGGGAGTATCTCCCTGTACCGTC
>JAUVZE010000006.1 GCA_030602665.1 Dehalococcoidia bacterium | reverse complement strand
CTGAAGAAAAGTGGCTATCTTATAAATTGCGGTGCCGTCTATCAGCAGTGAGCCGATTACATTTTCCTCAGCATCGCTGTCATGTGGCGGTAACTTTTCACCATACACTCTACTCTATCTCCTCTTTAGTCTCCTTAATCTCGCCTTCAGTCTCCATGGTTTCCTTTTTGGTTTCCTTGCTCTCCTTGGTCTTCTTGGCTTCCCTCTCGATCTCCTGTTCAATCACATTAACTTTTATTTTGGGCACTATATCCTTAGCTAGTCTAATGGCTACTTCATAGCTACCGAGTTGACGGATAGGCTCGGCTAGCTCTATCTTTCTCTTGTCAATAACTAACCCAGTAGCCTTCTCTAGCTCGGAGGCAATATCAGCACTGGTTACTGAGCCATAAAGTCTGTCCTTGGCGCCCACTTTGGCTTTTAAGATAACTTCCTTACCTTCTAGTTGGTTAGCCAACTCAAGCATTTCCGATGCTAGTGTTGCTTCTTCTTTAGCGCTTATTCGGCGCTGTATTTCTATGGTGTTGACGGTCGGCGAGCTAGCTAGTACGGCTAATTTCTTAGGTATGAGAAAATTCCTACCATGGCCATCGGCTACCTCTCTTATCTCACCAGCTCTAGCCACATTGGGCACATCTTCTAGAAAAATGACCTTCATAATTTCTCCCCTTTTATAATTATACTTCACCCGGCGATGAAGTAAAAGGTTAATTTTGGGCTTTTTAACCCGACTTTGGTTGGACTCAGCAATCTCACCCGCTTTAAGTTTCTACTTAGTGAGCCCATTCCCTTCACCCTCCAAAGGGGGAAAATAATTTACTTAGAGGAGCTATACTCCTCTGATAGTTGCCCTCAGCCTACTTGGTGATGAACCTTTCGGCGTAGATAGCGGCAGTAGCCCCGTCCCCGACAGCGCCTATTACTTGCCGGATAGAGCTAGAGCGTATATCGCCGGCGGCAAAAATGCCCGGTATCTCGGTCTCCATCTTCTCATTGGTGATAACATGACCAGTAGCGTCTAAAGGTAAAATACTCTTCAGGTAGTCGGTATTGGGCTTAAACCCGATAGCCACAAAGATTCCGGCCACACCTAGGGAGGATTTTTCCCCGGTTATCACGTTACGTAGCCTTAGCCTTTTAACCACCTCTTCGCCCTCAATTTCCTCAACTACAGTATTCCATAGGAATTCTACTTTGGGCTCAGCGAAGGCTTTCTCCTGGACAATACGGGTGGCGCGTAGCTCCTGACGACGGTGTATCACCATAACCCTAGAGGCAAACTTGGTAAGGGAGAGGGCTTCAGTGATGGCGGCATTGCCCCCGCCAACTACCGCTACTGTTTGGTCAGTGAAGAAAGCCCCGTCACAGATAGCACAGTAAGACACCCCTTTACCGGTGAACTCCTTTTCTCCTGGTATACCTAGTTTGGTCCATTCCGAGCCGCTGGCGATAATCATTGCTTTGGCAACCAAGTCGCCTTCATTGGTCTTTACTATCTTTTGCTCTCCGTTAAGCTCAACACCAGTAACCTCAGCGGTTAATGTTTCCAGCCCAAATTTTGTTGCCTGCCGGTGCATTAATTCAGTCAGGTCGTATCCGCTAATACCTTCCGGAAATCCAGGAAAGTTTTCCACCAATTCGGCATTTACTACTTGACCTCCGATTAGACCCTTTTCTATCAATAGGCTGCTTAACCTTGCCCTGGCCGTGTAAATTCCAGCGCTAAGTCCAGCTGGCCCACCACCAACAATAACTACCTCGTATGCTTTATTCATGTTCTAATTTCTACCTCCGCCTCGATAGCATCCAGTAGCTGGCGAATATCAAATTGTCCTGATATTCTAGGCTGACCATCAATAAGCAGTAGTGGTAGGGATAGGTTTTTATCCTTGACTTGCTGGCTCAGTTCTAAGGCATGGTGATTAGTAATAGACTTAGCTAGGTCAAGGTATTCTAATTGTATTCTGTTGCCGAACCGGTCTTTAATTCGTTTGGTAGCCAGAGAAATAGCCTCCGCCGATGACCAATCTATGCCGCAATGAGCGTCACACTTTTCACCCATACTATCATCAACAATGGTAACCTGAATAGTGTGCTTGATTTCCATCTCTTTAAGCCTGTCTAGCCAAGGGCGGCATCCAAGCTGCGCTTGAGCTCGGCTTTGGGTCTAAAGCCGACTATATTAGAGAGGGGCTTCCCATCTTTGAAGATAAGCAGGGTAGGAATACTCATTATGCCGTATCGGCTAGCCGTTCTTGGATTCTGGTCAACATTTAGCTTAGCAAAGCTTACCCTACCTTCATATTCCGACGCCAGTTCCTCTACCACCGGGGCAACCATGCGGCACGGTGCACACCATGGTGCCCACAAATCCACCAGCACCGGCGTTTTTGCCTGTAATACCATTTGGTCAAAGTTGCTGTCATTTACTTCAATCGGTTTACTCACGACTTTCCTCCCTTATTACCTTGGCTATGTCCCGTTCTGCGGTCTGTCTGGCTAAAACAATGGCATTTTTAATCGCCTTAGCCCGGCTACGCCCGTGAGCTATAATGATATTTCCCTTTACCCCGAGGAGGCATGCCCCACCATATTCTCGGTAGTCCAATTTTTGGGTCCAAGAGCCCATACCCATATCACGGTGCAAAACACGCAATGGCAGACTATAGGCTTTGGCAAAGACTTGCCCGGCTTGACTGAGTGAGTATAACCAGGTATCACTTATACCCTCAATGGTCTTGAGCACTATATTACCGGTGAAGCCATCGGTAACAATGACCTCGGCTACTTCCTTTAGTATATCTTGACCTTCTATATTACCTATGAAGTTTAGGTTAGTCTTTTTGAGAAGCTTATAGGTTTTTTTAACTAAGTCGTTGCCTTTGGTTTCCTCTTCGCCATTGCTGAGTAAGCCAACACGTGGGGAGGCGATACCAAGAATTCGGCTAACATAGAGAGCCCCTAAATAAGCAAACCAAACTAGGTGTTCCGGTCGGCAATCAACATTGGCCCCGGCATCGATGAGTAGGATAGGTATAGACGGGGTAATATTAATAAAACAACCTATGGCTGGGCGTGGAATATCCTCTATCTTGCCCAGGTTTAGCAGTGCGGCGGCAACTACGGCACCACTATTACCTGCCGAGACAAAGGCGGCGGCAGTGCCATCTCTTACCAGGTTAATGCCAACTACTATTGAGGAGTCTGGTTTGCTGCGAATTGCCTCAATTGGCGACTCATTAGGCTCAATCACTTGGCTGGCCTCAATGATGGTAAAGCCGTGTTTCTTCGCATAACGGCTGGCGAGCACATGGAGTACGCCTCTCCGGCCCACCAGAGCAATATCCAATTCGTTGTCTTGAGCCGCTTTTACGGCTCCTTTAACTATTTCATAGGGAGCATGCTCTCCCCCGGCGGCATCAACGGCAATCAGCATCTACTTCCTCATTTAAATTAACGGCTCGGGCTTCTTTCCCACAGGTCACAGCGACCTCCCCATCGGGCAAGAACCTGCCCATTAAGAGAAAGCTGAGCTATCTCACAGAGGTTGGGACAGGCTTGGCATTCGAATGAGGAGGTATGATACTCCACTTCGCTTACCCCAAATCCCTTGAACTCGCTTTCACCATGGTTATTTGCTATGTGCTCTTGCACTAATAAGGCGGCACCTATTGCCCCCATGACCTCGTGGTGTGGTGGGACAACGACCTCCCTGTCAAGCTCTTCCTGAAGAGCCTTTACTATAGCCTGATTAAAAGCGACTCCACCCTGAAACACTATTGGAGGCTTTATTTCCTTCCCCAGTCCAACATTATTAAGGTAGTTGCGAACTAATGCCTGGCACAGTCCATAGAGGATATCCTCAATTCGGTGCCCCATTTGTTGTTTGTGAATCATGTCTGATTCAGCAAAGACAGTGCATCGCCCGGCAATACGCACTGGGTTCTGGTTATCTAGTGCTCGCCGGCTGAATTCTTCTATACTCATATTGAGGCGTAGTGCCTGGTGGTCAAGGAAGCTCCCGGTGCCAGCAGCACATACCGTGTTCATGCCAAAGTCAGTTACTACTCCGTCTCTAACAATGATAAGCTTACTGTCTTGCCCGCCAATTTCAATGATGGTCTGCACTTCGGGGCTATAGAGCAGGGCAGCCACCGCGTGGCTGGTAATCTCATTCTTGACTAAATCAGCCCCAACGATAACTCCAGCTAGGTAGCGGGCACTCCCGGTGGTCGCCACCCCACGAATCTCAACATCTGTGGGTAATTGCTGTTGGATTTGTTTCAGCCCCTGCTGCACCATGGTAATAGGCTTACCTTGTGTTGGCAGGTAGAGGTTGGTTATAAGCTCATCATGGTTGTCCAGCACAGCAAACTTGGTGGTTACTGAGCCAACATCAATACCCATATAGGCTTCCATAAACTCTCCTTACACCAGTACTCGCTGCTGGCGGTCTTTACTTCGGCGCTTTCGTTCCAGTAAGTCGACAAAGGCCTCCAACCTGGTTAGCGTACCTGGCTTAGCCAGTTGCTCATCACAAAGTATGGTTAGCACCGGGATAACCTCTTTCGTCTTGGGCATAATGTTTTGCGCTATTATCTCCGGCATACAGGTGAAGGGGGCGAGGTGTACCAGCCCATCATACTCTTTAGCGTGGAGCACCTTTTCCCCCACCGATTCCCAGCCGTCGCCGCCAATATCCCGCTTGAGGTAAGGTAGTGCTGCCTTATGAATTCTGTCCGTCTCATTTACCCCTAGAGGATTGAGGAACAGGCTGAATTTGGTCCACTCCGAAATGAAGAGCCTCCGTCTTACCTCTACCCCTAGCTTACCCAACTCATTCTCTATATCTAGATTGGAGAAGGGCTCCAATACTACATAAAACTCCCCGATAATACCCACCAGCAGCGGTTGAGCTTGGGTAAACTTGGCTACCTGATTTAGCTGGTCGATATATTCCGTTTGTACTTTCTTCAGGGTATCATAATCATCTGCCCGGTCAATAGCCTTAACCGCTTTAGCAAACAGATGATTGGCCGTCCCTTTTATCCGCTCTCTGGCCCGCACTTTTTGCACCACTCGCTCTACTTTATCCAGAGCGTTTAGTTTAGTTAGGCCAAAGCGGAAGGCTGATATTATCTTAGACCAAGGGGCATTATTTGACAAGTGCTTAATCATTTCCAATATGCCGAAGAGCTTTTTTTCGGAAACCCCCACCTGTATCATTTCAACATTGTAGCCTAGGTCGTGCAGAATCTGTTCCTGGGTCTTAGCATAGTAACCCAAGCGGCAGATACCGTAACCGCCGGGCATCAGCAGGGTATCCGCCCCCAGTTCGGCAGCTTCAATCAGATTGCCCAGCGTCAGCTTAAACGGGATACACAACCCTTCTGGAGAGTACTTGACCCCTAGAGAGAGGGTGCGCTGGTTACTCACCGGTGGGATGACAAAGTCAATATTAAGCCTTTGAAATAGGGCTTTGAAAGGGATGTATATATTGCCCATATGGGGCATGCCTACACGCATATTTTTAACTCTCTCCTTATTCCTTCTACAATAACATCTACGTATATGTTACTCATGGGGAGTATACCTATGCATATACTTTTGACTGTCTCCTTTTCCTTCTATCTATCATGTCAAGGAAGGCTTCCAGGCGGGTAACTATACCGGCTTCAGCGGTGTGTTCCTCCAAGGTAATACTCATAAAGGGGGTAGCCCTTAGTCTGGCAGCCTGCCGTTTTACCATGTCCATCATTACTGAATCGGGTCCGCAACCGAAGACCATTATACCAATAACACCATCGGCTCCACTTCTCAAGTAGTGCTCTCCAACACCTACCACTTCCCCTTCGTATGTCCAGTAGGCTCTGCCCACCACTCTAGCGGTGGCCGACTGGAGCTCCTCAGCGGTGAGCATCTCCGGGGTCAGCACCTTATTGTGAGCCTGCTCCAGGCGGTGAATAAGTCGGTGATTTATATGTTCATCATAGAGGAGATAGGGATGACCAATGAGGGCAATGGTAGCTTGTGTTGAAGCTGGTTGGCTGGAATGTGTTCTGCGCTCTGCCTCAGCTACGCCTGCTATTTTTTCTATCGCCTGTGGTGGGGGTAATCTATGGCTGGTCATCAACTCAAGATAATTCAGGTGAGCTTGCCAAGCAGCTATTGCCGCACGCCTGACCTTAAACGGATTCCAGGTGAAACATCTCCCCAACTTATAAATAGCCTGATAGAGGCTTCGTTTCCCCTGATTAACATCTATCTCTATGTCTAAGATGGGTGGAGATTCCGGGACAACGGCTCTGGTCATATCAGGCAGACCAAGAAACTTGGAGCAGTTGTAAATCTTGCTTTTCACGCTGCGGATAGCGGGAATTAAAATATAGTCGCACTTGCCTACCAGGGAGAGAACATGTCCCACAAAGACCTTTACCGGTAAGCAGGTATCAGCTACCAGCCGAGAAGAGCCGTTTAACAGCATAAGCCGAGTGGTTGGGGGTGAAACTACCACCTCTGCCCCCAGCTCCTCAAAGAAGGTCTGCCACATCGGGTAATACTGGTAGTAGAGTAGAGCCCGGGGAATGCCTATCTTAATCATTTTGTCTGTTCAAACTCCTCTTTAACCTTGCTAGCTATTGCCGGATTGGCTACTAGGTCAACCACTGTCATCGCTAAAGCCTTGGCGGCATCAAGCAGCCCCTGGGTGCCAGCTTCTGAGGCGGCTGCTAAGGCAAACTGAGTGGAATGGTGAGCTACCCCTACTGGGGCTATAGCCACAAAAGGGTGTATGCTAGGGACAACCTGACTAACATTACCCATATCGGTGCTGCCAAAAGTCTGGCCGGGGTCGGAGAGTGGCATCTGGCGTCCCAAGGATTGCATATTCTGGCTGAATAATTGAGCCAAGGTCAGATTACTATGCAGAGGAGCACAGCGGATGGCTCCCCATTTATATTGCAGACGAGCACCACTAGCCGTGGCCGCACCGATAAAGCAGTTAATAACCTTCTGTTTTAGTTCATCAAGGTAAGTATCATCCTCAGCACGCACGCTAAAAATTCCTGCACTGTGAGCGGGGACAACATTATGTGCTTTGCCACCATCAGTGATAATACCGTGGATGCGGGCTTTAGTCTTAATGTGCTGTCGGAGCGAATTAATAGCAGTAAACGACTGGAGCATGGCTTCTAGGGCATTGATACCTGCCTCTGGCTGAGCCGCTGCGTGGGCTGCTTGGCCGAAGAATTCAACCTCTAGAGTCTGGCAGACAAGGGCTTGGGTAGTGGCTACATCAAGTGTCCCTGGGTGCACCATCATCGCTACATCCACATCATTAAAAGCTCCTCTGTCAATCATGGTTACCTTCCCCCCGTACAGCTCCTCAGCCGGCGTGCCAATAACCATAATACTACCCCCGAAGTGGTCGATAGCCAGCTTAGAGGCTACTCCAGCACCAACGGCACAGGTAGCTATTATATTATGACCACAGGCGTGGCCAAGGTCAGGTAGGGCATCATACTCCGCCAGAATGGCAATAGCTGGTTTTCCCACTCCATAGCTCCCTCGGAAAGCGGTCGGTAGCTGGCAAATGCCTCGTTCTATAGAGAAACCATTTTCCTCCAGGTACTGAGTTAACCAGGCGACTGCCTTGACTTCCTCAAGACCTAGCTCAGGATTGGAGTGGATTTTTAGGCTCAGCTCACTAAGTTGCTGGCGGCGAGCGTCTATTTCGCCTATGACTGAAGTCTTTAAACCCTCAGTATCCAAGTTCTTCCCTCCATGCTGGTGAGGATTTCTGGTGGTTACCTGTAGTGTATTATAGCTTAATGGGACTAAGATTTCTAGGCTGTGGGCCCAGGGAAAGGAGGTGAAGTGTCACTAATCATGTGAACGAGTACATGGTATTGACAAATAGTGAAAATAGTGGTATTATATAAGTTTGTAATTATGCCTCCATAGGTTTATCCTATTATATTTTCTCTGTTAGCCACAGGTTTTGCTTCGGATTAGTACCACAATAATGCAAAATTTCGCTTGTTTGTTTAGGGAGTGGAGCTAGAATGGTTTTTATGTCACCAGTACACACTGAAATGATGCCGCCTATCCCCAGAAAATCCTATGCCCGGTTACCCCGAATATTAGATGTACCCAGTCTGATTAAGGTTCAATTAGTATCGTTCCGCTGGTTTCAAGAAGAAGGACTGAGGCAACGGTTGGAGGAGGTATCTCCTATTAAGGACTTTACCGGCAACAGACTGGAACTCAGCTTCGTCAGCTATGAATTCCGTAAACCTTATCACAATGAGCAAGAGTGCCGCCAGCGGGACCTGACCTATTCAACTCCCCTCTACGTCAGGACACGGTTGCTGGTTAAAGAAACCGGGGAAATCAAGGAGCAAGACCTATTTTTCGGTGACATTCCGTTGATGACCGCCAAGGGTACCTTCATTACCAGTGGTGCTGAACGGGTGGTAGTAAGTCAGTTACTCCGTTCTCCAGGTGTTTATTTCACCATTGAAAAGGATGCTGCCAGTGGTCGTGAATTGTGCTTTGCTAAGCTAATCCCTACTAGTGGGGGGTGGCTGGGATTTGAAACTAGTAACCGTGATGTAATTTCGGTCAAGTTAGATGGTAAGCGGAAGATTCCGGTTACCACAATTTTGCGCGCTATTGGTTACGGTAGTGACGAGCAACTGCTAAGCCTATTCTCGGCAGAGGACAACTCTCCGGAGCACCAGTTTATCCGGTCAACTATAGAGCGTGAGCCTTTGGTTAGGAATGAGTCTGAAGCTCTGCTTGATATCTACCGGAAATTGCGCCCGGGTGACCCCCCCAGTATCGAGAATGCCAGAAAACTACTAAACAACATGTTCTTCAAGTCGACGCGTTATGACCTAGGCAGTGTCGGTCGCTACAAGCTTAACAAACGATTAGGGCTTAATATTGACCTGGAAGAGCGGGCTTTAACCAAGGAAGATATTGTTGAGATAGTCAGACATACCATTATGGTTAATAATGGAAGCGATACTGCCGACGATATTGACCATCTCGGAAATCGGCGAGTCCGCACTGTTGGCGAACTGATGCAAAACCAATTCCGCATTGGGTTGTTGCACCTAGAACGAGTCGCCAAGGAGCGTATGAGTATTATTGCCACTGAGGCAATTACCCCTAGTGCCATAGTTAATGTTCGCCCGGTGCTGGCCGCTATCCGGGAATTCTTTGGTAGCTCACAGTTATCACAATTTATGGACCAAACCAACCCATTGGCGGAGCTGACTCATAAGCGTCGCCTATCAGCCATTGGACCGGGGGGACTATCTCGCGAGCGAGCTGGGTTTGATGTTCGTGATGTTCATTTCTCTCATTATGGCCGGATATGCCCCATTGAGACACCAGAGGGACCTAACATCGGTCTCATCGGCTCTCTAGCCACCTATGCCCAGATTAACCAGTATGGTTTTATTGAAACACCATACCGCCGGGTTATTGCCGAGTTGAGTAATACCGATGGCAAGCTGGTAGGTAAGACAACCAAGGAGGCAGTAGTTGATGACGGGGATAAAACCATAGTGAAGGCCAAAACTACCATTACCCCCCAGCTGGCCACTAAATTATCTCACCTATCGCCCAGAACAATAAAGGTGGTGCCCTTCGTCTCTGATGAGGTTATCTATCTCTCAGCCGATAAAGAGGACGAATATACCATTGCCCAGGCTAGTGCTCAACTTGACGCAAATAGCCAATTTGTCGGGGAACGGGTTGAAGCCAGGCTAGCTGACCGCTACCTGTCAGAAGCACCAGATAAGATCCAACTAATGGATGTGTCACCCAAGCAGATAGTCAGTGTTGCCACGGCACTAATACCCTTTCTCGAACATGATGATGCCAATCGCGCCTTGATGGGCGCTAATATGCAGCGGCAGGCAGTACCTCTGATTCACCCTGAGGCACCTTTGGTAGCCACCGGTATGGAAATGGAAGCTGCCAAGCATAGCGGGCAGGTACTCTTTGCCCAGAATGCCGGAGTGGTAACCTCAGTTGCTAGCTTTAAAGATGATAAAGGTCATGTTATATATCACATTGTAGTTGCCAGCGATAACGGAGAGAAAGACGAATATGAACTGATGAAATTTGTCCGCACAAATCAGGGGACGTGTATTAATCAGTGCCCCACAGTAAATAAGGGGGACCGGGTTGAGCCTGGTCAGGTTCTAGCCGATAGCTCAGCTACTGAACAGGGAGAGTTGGCGCTAGGCCAGAATGTGCTGTGTGCCTTTATGAGCTGGGAGGGGTATAACTTTGAGGATGCTATTGTCATTAGTAATCGCCTGGTTGAGGAGGACAAGTTTACCTCCATTCACATTGAGAAGTATGAGGTGGAGGCACGGGATACCAAGTTAGGACCGGAAGAAATCACTAGAGATATACCTAATGTAGGCGAGGAAAGCTTGCGTGAACTTGATGAAACCGGCATTATTCGGATTGGGGCGAAGGTCGGCCCAGGCAGTATACTAGTAGGTAAAATTACCCCCAAAGGGGAGACCGAGCTATCAGCCGAAGAGAAACTCTTGCGAGCCATCTTTGGCGAAAAAGCCAGGGAGGTTAAGGATACCTCCCTGCGAGTGCCCCATGGTGAGTGGGGCAAGGTGATTAATGTGAGAGTCTTCTCCACTGAGGCTGGTGATGACCTACCGACTAGGGTTAATCAATGGGTGCAGGTCTGGGTTGCCCAAAAGCGGAAAATCTCCGCTGGGGATAAGATGGCCGGGCGGCACGGCAATAAGGGGGTTGTCGCCTTGGTGGCACCCGTTGAGGATATGCCATTTCTCCCCGACGGCACCCCGGTGGATATCATCCTTAACCCGATTGGTGTCCCATCACGGATGAATATTGGTCAGGTTCTGGAAACCCACCTGGGCTGGGCAGCTCAGGTTCTAGGCTTCAAGGTGCTTACCCCAGTCTTTGATGGTGCCAATGATACGGCTATCGTGGATGCCATGGCTAGAGCCTGGCTGGCACAAAAAGCCGGGGCAGTTAATCCTAACCACGCTGATGAGGTGTCCGCGGTGCAGCTGGAGCTGGCCAAGGCATGGCTTAAGAGTCATGGCTACGATGGAGACAGGGTGTTTAGTGATGACTACCCAGGAGAGGCAAAGGAGATTTGCCTGCGCCTGTGGCTCGAAGACCTAGGTATCGCTAGCCAAGACCTTAGCCCACAGGAGCTGGCGCAAGCTGTAGAAAGAGTAAGTTCAGAAAGAAACCTTCCGCCGCCTACCACTGGCAAGGTCATACTTCGGGATGGACGTAGCGGTGAGCCGTTTGACCAGGCGGTAACCGTGGGTAGCATCTATATGATGAAGCTGATACACCTGGTTGAAGATAAGGTTCACGCTCGCTCTACCGGTCCTTATTCCTTGATTACCCAGCAGCCTCTGGGTGGTAAGGCTCAATTCGGGGGTCAGCGCTTTGGTGAGATGGAAGTTTGGGCACTAGAAGCCTATGGTGCCGCTCACAACCTCCAAGAGATGCTGACCATAAAGTCAGACGATGTCACTGGTCGAGCCAAAACCTATGAGGCTATAGTTAAGAATCAGGATATTCTCCAGCCTGGCGTGCCCGAATCGTTTAAGGTTCTGGTTAAGGAACTACAAAGCTTGGGGCTGGCCGTTGAGGTGATTAACGAGGAAGAAGAAAAGGCAACCCTGGCTGAGGAAACAGCTGAAACCATCAAACTGGAGACAGAGCCAGAAG
The DNA here is from genome assembly GCA_030602665.1 of Dehalococcoidia bacterium. GTDB lineage: Bacteria > Chloroflexota > Dehalococcoidia > Dehalococcoidales > JAUVZE01 > JAUVZE01. Next base: position 6,174 of record JAUVZE010000006.1, on the reverse strand, counting down.
CTATAGAAGAAGCGACCCAGAAAGGGGTAGAGGAAACAAAGGAAGCCGTTAAACTGGAGACAGAGCCAGAAGCTGTAGAAGAAGCGACCCAGAAAGGGGTAGAAGAAGGAAATGCTTGAAGTCAATGATTTTGACGCTGTCCGTATCTCTCTAGCTTCACCGGAGCAGATCAGGAGCTGGTCTTACGGTGAGGTAACCAAGCCGGAGACTATCAACTATCGCACCCTGAAGCCAGAAAGGGACGGGCTTTTCTGCGAGAGGATATTTGGCCCAACTAAAGACTTTGAATGCTACTGTGGTAAGTATAAAAGGATACGCTATAAGGGAATCATTTGTGATAAGTGTGGCGTGGAGGTAGCCCGGGCCAAGGTGCGTCGGGAACGTATGGGACATATTGAACTGGCCTGCCCAGTGGCCCATATCTGGTTTGCCAAGGGAATACCTAGCCGAATAGGACTGTTACTTGACCTATCACCACGGAGCTTAGAGCGGGTTCTTTACTTCTCTCACTATATGATTACCTCTATAGATGAGGAGGCGCGCCAGGAAGCAATTAAACAAATTGAGGAAAATTGCTCCCAGGAAATTGCCGAGCAACAAAAGGCGCTGGAGGCTAACATCACTGAGATGGAGCAGAAGCAAGCGACAGTGGAGGAAATAAACCAGCTTCGGCGTCATTTTACTGAGGAAAAAACATCACTTGAGGAGAAGCTTCTCGCTGAGGCAGAACAGCTAAAAGACCTCCGCCTGCGAGCATTACTCACTGAGAACCAGTATCAGGCACTCAAACAGAAATATGGTCAGGTTTTTGAGGCTGGGATGGGGGCTGAGGCTATCCTCCAGATCCTTAAGGAGATTAACCTTGATGAAATGCGCAATGGTTTGCTCCAGGAAATGCACTCAATTTCGGGTCAACGCCACAAGAAGGCCGCTAAGCAACTACGACTAGTGGAGGCGCTTCGCCGCAGTGGTAATAAGCCTGAGTGGATGATTTTGACGGTGTTGCCGGTTTTGCCGCCAGACCTACGACCCATGGTTCAACTAGATGGTGGGAGATTCGCCACCAGCGACCTTAATGACCTGTATCGACGAGTCATTAACCGCAATAACCGACTGCGCCACTTAATGGAAATTGGAGCACCAGAGATTATTATCCGCAATGAGAAACGGATGCTCCAGGAGGCAGTCGACTCCCTCATTGATAACGGCAGAAGAGGACGAGCCGTCTCCGTCAGCGGCAATCATAAACTAAAGTCACTCTCTGACATGCTTCGGGGAAAACAGGGACGCTTTCGCCAGAACCTGCTCGGTAAGCGTGTTGACTATAGTGGGCGCTCAGTTATCATTGTCGGTCCAGAGCTAAAGCTTCACCAATGTGGTTTGCCCCGACGAATGGCTCTCGAGCTATTTAAGCCTTTCGTCATCCGTCGACTAGTGCAACAAGGTCTGGCACACAATATCAAGAGTGCCCGACGGCTACTGGAAAAAGCTAGGCCAGAGGTATATGACATACTCGAGGAGGTCATCAAAGAGCGCCCGGTGCTGCTTAATCGGGCACCTACCCTTCACCGCCTTAGCATTCAGGCGTTCGAGCCAGTGCTCATTGATGGTAGTGCCATTCAAATCCATCCCCTAGTCTGTTCTGCTTTCAACGCCGATTTTGATGGGGACCAGATGGCGGTTCATATTCCTCTATCTAAAACTGCCGTCAAAGAAGCTAGGGAGATGATGCTTAGCATGCGCAATATGTTACTGCCCAGCTCAGGTGATCCAATAGTAACACCAACCTTGGATATGGTGCTCGGCTGTTATTATTTGACCACCATCAGGCCAGGAGATAAGGGAGAGGGTTTAATCTTTGGCAGTTTTGAGGAGGCAAGACTTGCCTATGAACTAGGCATTATTGACCTCAGAGTTGAGATTGAGGTCAGGGACCAAGAAAGAGGTGGGCAAAGAATTAAGACCAGTGTCGGTCGCATCATCTTTAATGATGTTCTCCCCCCGGAGTTGGGCTTCTTAAACAAGGTGATTGATAAGTCAAGCTTAAAGCAAATAGTGGCCGATTGTTACCAGCTACTAAGCGATGAAAGCACGGCGGCGGTGCTGGACAACCTCAAACAACTAGGCTTCCACTATGCTACCAAATCAGGCACTACCATTGCTATGAACGATATTGAGATTCCTCAGAGCAAGCCTAAGCTAATAGCCGAGGCAGAAGAAAGGCTGGCCATTATTGAAAACCAGTATCACCGTGGCTTAATCACCGAGGATGAAAAGTATGATGGCACCATAGGGGTGTGGATGGAGACTACTGACAAGCTTACTGATATCCTCTCACATACCCTTGACCGCTACGGTGGCATCTACATGATGGCAACCTCAGGGGCAAAGGGAAATATTTCTCAGATTAGACAGATGGCTGGTATGAAAGGCTTGATGACTGACCCCGCAGGTAGAATAATTGACTTTCCTATCAAGTCAAGCCTCCGCGAAGGACTTAGCGTGCTGGAATACTTTATCTCAACCCATGGCGCCCGTAAAGGATTAGCTGATACTGCCCTTAGAACCTCAAATAGTGGTTACCTCACTAGACGCCTCATTGATATTGCCCAGGATATTGTCACTCTTCAGGATGACTGCGGGACTACAGATGGTATATGGGTCTCTGAACCTCAGGAGAAGGAACTTCTGCCCTCACTGGCTGAGCGAATAACCGGTCGATTGGCGGCAAGCAAAATAGTCAATCCTCAGACTGGAGAAACCATCGTTGACCGAAATGAGGAGATTGATGAAGGGCAGGTAAAGGAAATTATCGCTGCCGGGTTAACCAAGGTTCATGTTAGGTCTCCCCTTAGCTGTCACTCCAAGCACGGGACTTGCCGGTGTTGCTATGGCCGAGACCTTGCCCGCGGGCATCTGGTTGACCTCGATACCGCGATAGGCATCATTGCCGCCCAAAGCATTGGTGAGCCAGGTACCCAGCTAACCCTGCGTACCTTTCATACTGGCGGCGTGGTTGGGCTTGACATCACCAGTGGTCTACCTAGGGTGGAGGAGCTCTTTGAGGCCAGAGCACCTAAGGGTCAAGCCATTATCTCAGAGATAGACGGGGTGGCCGAGGTAACTCAAAATGAGGAGGGAAGAAAGATTAATGTCACTAGCTCTGAGGTATACCGTGATGAATACTCACTACCTCCTGGCTGGCAGGTTATGGTAGATACTGGTCAATGGGTGGATATCGGAGCCGTGCTTGCTTGCCAAACCCCTGAGGCTAAAGTTACCCCAGAGTCAGTCGCCCTGACGACCGAAACTCAACCTATGTTGGCTCGGGTAGCTGGTGAGGTAACTATGGAAGATGGACAGCTCTATATCAGTTATGAGGAAAAAGAGGAGCGAGAGTATGTTGCCCCAGCCACTGCCCATATTCGTATCCAAACCGGGGAGCGGGTAAAGGCAGGACAGCAACTTACTGACGGCTCGATTAACCCGCAGGATATATTACATATCTTAGGCCGGGAGGCAGTCCAGCAATACCTGGTAGATGAGGTACAAAAAGTATATCGCTCCCAGGGGGTGAACATAAATGACAAACATATTGAAGTTATCGTTCACCAAATGCTGACCAAGGTCCGTATTGATTCCTCAGGTGACACCGAGTTACTGCCTGGCGAGCTAGTAAACCAATCGCGATATGAAAACATCAATGCTAAAGTGCTGGCTGAAGGTGGTGAACCAGCTACTGCCCAGCCGGTATTAATGGGTATAACCAGAGCCTCATTAAGCACTGATAGCTGGTTGGCAGCGGCTTCCTTCCAGGAGACCACTAGGGTGCTTACCGAAGCCGCCATCTATGGCAAGATAGATAAACTGGTTGGACTTAAGGAAAATGTAATTATTGGCAAGTTGATACCAGCTCGCTATCCGGTTTCCGAAGAGGTGCCGAGCCTGGTAGCTGGTGAGGTGCCCGAGGAACCAAGTGAGGAACACGAGGAGCCGAGTGATAAAGCACCTATTCTGGTAGCTAGCGAGGAGCCCGAAGGGCCAAGTGATGAAGCATCCGATCAGGTAGCTGGTAAGCCAGATGACGAGGCGCTAGCTAACTAGGAGTACCTGGTACTCCAGTTTGATTGACTAATAAGGGGTCGCCCTATTACCATTTGGGCGACTCTATTCTTATGACTGGTCTATCCTAGCTCAGGTAAAGATGTGGTATAATAAAGCTACTTGTAGGAGGTGGATGAGATAGCTCGTATTATATCGGGTAAGCCCAGCGCTGAGGACCTGCCACTTGACACCAGTCTCCGACCCCGACACCTTAATGACTTCGTCGGGCAGGCTGGTATTAAGGGCAATATCAATATAGCTATCGCCGCCGCCAAGGGCAGGGATGAACCACTAGACCACGTCTTATTATATGGACCACCTGGTCTAGGTAAGACCACCTTGGCCTATATCATTGCTGCTGAGATGGGGGTTAACATCAGGGTTACCTCTGGCCCGGCAGTAGAGCGCACCGGAGACCTGGCAGCTATCTTAACCAACCTCCGCAGTCAGGATATACTCTTTATCGATGAAATCCACCGTTTGAATCGGGCAGTAGAGGAAGTCTTGTACCCAGCTATGGAGGACTTTGCTCTGGATATTATCATCGGCAAGGGTCCCGGTGCCAGAAGCCTGCGACTAACCCTGCCCCCTTTTACCCTAATCGGGGCTACTACCCGCTTTGCTTTACTGAGTCCTCCCCTCCGTGACCGATTTGGCGCCATCTACCGCCTTGATTTCTACGACCATACATCTATAGAGACAATCCTAAAGCGGTCAGCCCGTATTCTCCAGATAGAAGCCGAAGCTGATGGGCTGGGAGAAATAGCCCGCCGAGCTCGAGGCACCCCTCGGGTGGCTAACCGACTGCTCAAGCGGGTTAGAGACTATGCTCAGGTGATAGCCGACGGTGTCATCACCCAATCAGTGGCTGTTGAGGCACTATCCAAGCTTGAAGTAGACCATATCGGTCTGGATGAAATAGACCACAAGGTGCTACACACTATCATTGATAAGTTCAATGGTGGTCCGGTGGGGCTGGAGACTATCGCTGCTTCCATCAGCGAGGAGTCGGATACTATTATGGATGTTTATGAGCCTTATCTGCTGCAACTGGGCTTTCTGGAGCGAACCCCCCGTGGCCGATTGGCTACCCAGCTAGCCTATGAGCACCTCGGCTTGCCTGATAAGAAACCTCCTCAGACAAGCCTGTGGTAAAGCGGATTTCATAGACCCCGCTCCTTCCATCTTTTTCTGCTTCAAAACAAGCGAGCTTAAAGCTCCTATTGGTATGATGATTTCTACTGCACATCTTAAGTTCCATTTCGTAGAAAAGAGGAGAAAAAGTGAGAAAACAGGGCAAGTTTGGGACTTCAATCACTTTCCTCCGTTCGCATTCCCTAAAATAGAAGTATAATATACTTGACTAAATGTTAAATATATATTCCACTATGTAATGTGTAGAGTACTTATACACCTTGAAAAAGTATCAAAAAGAGAAGGAGGACAAAATTATGGCACCACTACAAAAAAGAGCATGGTACGGTCTGTTGATAGGGGTTGTATGGGCTGTCGCCATCATAGTGGTTTTCATTGCTAAGGGAGGAGTCGCTACCTTTACTGAAGACCCGGCGATGAGGTTAATTTTGGCAGCATTATTAATTGGAGGGCTTATTGCTTACTTCATAATGATGCGTCTGACCCTACGCAAACCAGGTCAGGTTGATGAACGGGACAGGCTGATACTGGGCAGGGCACCAGTAGTCCAGTTGTGGGCGGTCTTTATATCGCTGGCAGTCTGGAGCATCGCGCTAACTGAAATCTACTGGAACCAGGGGAAAATACCAGTTATTTTCCCCTACCTTGTATTCATGTCTCTCTTTATTGTCAATGTGCTGGCACAGTCCGTTGGCATACTGATTGGTTACTGGAGAAACTGGGGAATGGGAAGCAATGGCTGTTGCTAATATAAAAAACCGAATCAGAAGACTGCGTTTCGACAACGATGAAATGACGCAAGAGGAATTAGCCAACCGTGCCGGCTGCACTCGGCAGACCATTATCGCCCTTGAGCAAGGGAAATACGTGCCGTCTATTGAGCTGGCTTTCAGGATTGCCCGAGCTTTTGGCGCA
>JAUVZE010000022.1 GCA_030602665.1 Dehalococcoidia bacterium | reverse complement strand
GATAGCACCACCTGAATAGCTTCGCCAGCAGTAATATACTGTTTTATCTTAAGCACACTGGCTTCGAACTCCTCCTTAGAGAAGTTTGAGGAAAGCTTATAGTTTCTCACCGGACGAGTGCCAGCCTTCTTGTGCTGGCTCGGCTTGAGTGGTTGGTTCAATCTATCCACCAGGTCATCAATCCTGTCCACCGCCTTTTGATAGGCTGCCTCTATGTCTCCATCGAGATGAACATGGCTCAAAACCTTAATCTTGTGGGTTACATGGTCAAAGACAAGCATAGTATCTACGAACATAAATATCGATTCGGCTAAGCCTAAGGGGTCGGCGTCAGGTGATGGTAATGCCTCAAAGCGAGTTACCGTTTCGTAAGCCAGATAACCCACGGCACCACCACAGAACCGGGGAAGACTGCTAACTGGTACTATTTTATACTTATTCAGTTCCTCAGCAATGAGAGGAAGCGGGTCAGTCTTGTCCTCCTCCCTAGTGGTTAATACCCGGTAGGGTTCAGTGCCGATAAAGCTGTAACGAGCCAGTTGCTGACCACCCTCAACACTTTCCAGAAGAAAAGAATAGCCGCCACGATTAACCTTCAAGAAGGCAGACACCGGCGTCTCCAGGTCGGCAACAATTTCCCGGTAAATAGGTACTAGATTACCATCTCTCCTATGTCTCTTAACTTCTTCTAATGTTGGATAATACATTGGAGCATAACTCCCTTCTAACAATTAAAAAACCTCTCGCCATAGGGGCGAGAGGTTAATTCTTCGCGGTGCCACCCTAGTTGATTGCCAACTATATTAGACAGCCATCTCTTTCAGGTACAGCTTCACCATTTGGAAGCGATACCCTGGGCTTTAGTAACGGTGCCCTCTCCGTCAAAACCTACTTGGGGAAATCCCTTTCAGTTAGCAGCTCCCGAATCCATTCAACCCCTGCGCTAACACCGGCTCACACCTTACCCGGCTCTCTGAGCCTTGCTTTGAAGCTTACTAGTCTCGTTCCCAGCCTTTACTTTTTCTAAGTGATTAAATTATAGCTGGAGAGGGGGATTTTTGTCAAGTGGTTGGGGCTGATTTTATCGCCCCAAATCCTGTAACTGCAGAATCGAAGCTTTTGTTATTCATTGCGAATGGCAATAGGACCAAGTTGGGCTCCATAGGCATATTTGCTGCGCTTGTCGGGCTTGTGGTTATAATCTTATCCTATCCGGGATATAAACAAAACCTAATAACCTGCACTTCAATAGACAAGCACGGAGGTCTTAGAGAAAGTCTGCCTTTTCTCCTGCACAGTCTACTCTAGGTAACTAAGCATCAGGGTGTTACCTAGAGAGCGATAGGTACCATCTTGCTACCGGTGTTGCGTGCTTTATACTTTATTGCTACAATTACCATCAGTGGTGGGAACAATGAACTAAACCGTTAGCTGAAAGGATAGTTCAAAAGTTCTGCCTATTGTCCCCCCAGCTCCACTTCTCCGCGGTACCTAATAATCTAGTCGCAAACATATATTGATGAAGGAGGACAGACTATGTCAGTGGAAGAGAACAAGGCTATCGTCCGCCGTTTTATGGAGGAGGTCGTTAGAAAGGGAAACCTAGTCTCCGCCAATGAGATTTTTACCGCTGATTTCGTCTACCACCCTCCCCCGTCGGGATTACCGATGCGTGGCCCTGAAGCCATTATCCAGCGTGTCGCCACGATACGCACTGCTTTTCCAGATATTCAGTACACCGTGGAGGATGAAATCGCTGAGAACGACAAGGTCGTGCACCGTCTTACCGGGCGCGGCACTCACCAAGGTGAGTTTCTAGGCATGCCCCCGACCGGCAAGCAAGTGACATGGACAGTAACCGCTATATATCGCATCGCTGGCGGTAAGATTGCAGAGCGGTGGCTCAATGTGGACGACCTTGGCATAATGCAACAGCTCGGTGCTATCCCATCGTTGGGGTAGGGTGGGATAACTTTTTGGCTAGCTCCTTGATATACAGTCTGTTCTCAAGCTTGTTTTTCCACCGGCTGGGTATTGACTCAAAGCCCAGATATGCCCCAGAAATAGCTCCAGTCATAGCGCCGATAGTATCGGTGTCTCCACCTAGTCTAATAGCATAAAGGATAGCTTGGGCAAAAGAATGAGGCTGAGATAAGAAGCAATATATGGCTGTAGGTACTGAATTGAAGGCTTCAATGCCATTTCCTAGCTCAATAATAACTCTGCCCCCATCTGGCTGACTAAGAAGCGCTTCTATCCGGTTTAGTTTCTCCTGGTAAACCCCGTCTGTCACATAACTCAATAGTTTGGCCAAGAAATCACCCCGGTCAAAAGCTAACCCCGGCTCAAGATTTGTCACCAGGGCAATAGCATAAGCCTGTAGGGCAGCACCTTCCTTACCTAATTGATGGGCGTGGGTAATCTGGCTAGATTTATAGGCAACCTCTCTGAGCATCGCTGGATTATCATGATAAAACACACCTATGGGAGCAATCCTCATAGCTGAACCATTTCCGTAAGAGCCACTATGGTATAATCCTTGAGCAACCTCGTCCCAAGCTGCCCCAGCCCTTATCAAACGGAAGATGCGGGGTGGTCCCGGTCCGTAACCACGAAAAGGCTCAAGCTCATAATTCTTGATAAAGGTATGTGCCATGTCTTCGCCATCAAAACCTCTATTCCTAATCAAAGACTCAGCTACACCAATCATCATATGGGTATCATCGGTGTAGGTTAAAACCTCCTGTCTTTCAGCTATAGCCTCAATTTCTTCAAGCTTGACCTCACGACATCCTTCAAACGGTGCTCCCAGAGAATCCCCGACACCAGTGCCGACTAAAGCACCCAGGAACTTCGATTTTAGAACTTGCTCGTTCACACTATAGTTCCCCATTAGTCACGGATATTTTTCTCGGCTATCCAATAGTATTGTTACCGGCCCATCGTTGTGGATTTCTACCTGCATATATTGCTGGAAGCGTCCTGTTGCCACCTTCAATCCAGCGGCACTAGCCTGCTCCACGAAATAGTTAAACAATTCTTCAGCCTGAGCCGGTGGTGCCGCTTCCACAAAGCTAGGGCGCCGACCCTTTCTAGTATCAGCCATGAGGGTAAACTGACTCACCAGCAATAATTCACCTTTAATATCCAGAGCCGAAAGGTTAAATTTACCTTCTTCATCAGCAAAAATGCGCAGATTGACTATCTTTTGTGCCAGATACTGCGCATCCCTTTCCGTATCTTCATTGGCTACCCCAACAAAAACCACCAGTCCGCTACCTATCCTACCCACTACCTCACCAGCTACCATGACTGAGGCTTCAGTGACTCTCTGGAGTAACGCCTTCATTCCTGCTTCTCCTTTCCTTCGCTAGGTAATTTCTTCTTACCCTTCGTGGGCTCCGTCACCTTACCCTTACGATTATCCGTAGTATAAAAGCCACTGCCTTTAAAGATAATAGGAACTGAGTGGATGACACGACGTGCTTTCCCCTGACATTCGGGACACATGGCTACCGGCTCCTCATCGAACCTCTGCCGCCTTTCAAAACGACAACGGCAAATATCACACTCATACTCATAGATAGGCATTACTTCACCTCACCAAGCTTTTCCAGACGCATTTTACCGTAGTAGCCCCAACTAAGGCAAATTGAAATTGCCTAGATTGTTTAACAATCTCATTGCCTGGCCTACCAATCTGTCTGGATTTTCCCTAGACTTTTAAGTAAAAAAGAAGTAAAATAAAAATATGAGAGGTTTAATTTTGGGTAGATAATATGTGTTTGGCAATGATAAACTTTATCTTGAGTGAGGAAAGAAGCACTGAGCTTAACCGGGCCAGTGCTTTTTAAGTTAAGGAGGCGTAAATATGCAATCCAGCCTGATAGGGAAAATTGAAAAGGCAAAACGCTATGCTCAAGAGACTGAGCGGGTTACCTTCTCCGAATTTTCCGTAGAGTTTCAAGGAGAGCATGATAACTACATCACTAGCTACAAAGATGGTAAGTGGCACTGCTCCTGCCACTTTTTCTCAAGCTGGGGGCTGTGTAGCCATACTATGGCACTGGAGAGAATCCTGGGCAACATGCTACCTACAGAAGCCCAGACTACACAATTTAATGACACTCCGTAACCTAGGGTACAGTCCAGATGAAATTGAAAATCACATAGAGGAATATGCTATGTCTTGCTATTTTCGCCACTTAAAGGACATTCTGGATGGAGCCAGGATTGAAGTTACCCCTACCAATAGAAAACAAATTGACCAGGCAATTCACCAAATAGTTGGGGTGACCTACAAAGACTGCCCGGAGACCTGGAAAAGGCTAAAACAGCAACTAACTGGCGATGAGCAGAAGCGGCAGGAGTTCATCAGCCAACTAAAATCGGCTCTTTAAACTGCCTCTACCTACCTGCTCAATCACCTCGGCTACCACAAACAGCGAACCAGCAACGCAGATGAGGTCTCTCTCCCCAGCTAGAGCCAGAGCTTCAGACAACGCCGATGGAATATCATCCACAACCTGAGCTTCTACGCTGTGCTTGGCAAACTCGGCAATAATTGCCGCTGGTGCCATAACCCGGGGATGGTGAGAGCGGGTAATAATGACTTTATTAAACAGAGGCACTAGTTGTGTGGCTATGCCAGCTATATCTTTATCATCCGATGCCCCGATAACCAAGATAGCCCGGTCAAAGTCAAAGTACTGCTCCACAGACTCTCTTAATCTTCGGGCAGCATCCGGATTGTGGGCGCCATCAACCACGATAAAGGGTTGACGGCTAAGAATCTGAAGGCGACCCGGCCAGCTTACCTGCGCCAGACCGTTAGTGATGCTGTCCCGGGAAATATTAAAGCCCTTCTCGGCTAGAACCTCCAGCGTAGCCACGGCAGTAGCCGCGTTGGCTAGCTGGTGCTGCCCCAGAAGTGGAATGGATAGTTCATAATTATCCAATCTTCCTGCCACACAAAATCGCTGCTGGCTAAGGTCAGAGCTAAGGCTCCGCCAGGTAACATCGCTACCTACCCTGACCAACTGCGCTCCAGCACTGAGACAACTCTCTTCTATTACCTGAGCTGCCTCATCAGGTTGGGGGGAGGTTACCACTATGCTTCCGGGCTTAATAATGCCCGCCTTCTCAGCCGTGATTTCCGCCAGAGAATTGCCGAGCACCTCGGTATGGTCCAAGCTAATAGAGGTGATAATGCCAACTTCAGGGTTAATCACATTGGTGGCATCAAACCTCCCTCCCATCCCTACCTCCAGCACCTGAAAGTCTCCCCCTTTTGCGGCAAAGTGGGCAAAGGCTAGCGCCGTTAACAACTCAAAGGTAGTCAACCTACCGTAGGTGGCTCTCTGGTTCACTACCTCAACCTCAGGCTTGAGACTCTCTACCAGAGCAGCCAGCTCCACCTCTGAAATTAACTCCCCATCAATCCTGATGCGCTCTCTCCAGGTATGCAAATGAGGCGAGGTGTAAAGCCCGGTAGTGTAGCTGGAGGCAGTGAGAGCCGATGCTATCATGGCTGCGGTGCTCCCCTTGCCATTGGTGCCGGCAATATGAATTGACCTGGCTTTAAGGTGGGGATTACCCAGCCGAGACAGTAGCTCCTCCACTCGCCTGAGGTCATAATTAGCCGCATTATGTGCCAGCCGGGGCACTACTTCATAGTCGGTATAGCTGGATAGATAGTCTATAGCCTGCTGATAATCCATTCCTACTATCTTTCACCAAAGCAGAAACTAGACACGGCGCTAATTATATCACTGCTGATTAACCAGCAACAACTAAGGAGATTGTTTATCAACCTCACCCCCTTTGTCCCCCTCTCCTTTCAAGGAGAGGGGGAAGAATTAGGTTTTGAAGGGGCTAACGCCCCTTCAATCTACCCCTAATTTATGGGGGCTAGGTGTTTAAAGAGGGGCGAAGCCCTCTCTACAATCTCTTCCCCTCTCCTTTGAAGGTGAAAAATACTAAAAGAGAGTCAAAGAGAGGCGAAGCCTCTCTTATATAACCAGCCCCCTTCCCCTTATCAAGGGGAAGGGGGAGAAAGGGGGATGGGGTTACCAAGTAACTTAAAGGGGGTGAGGTCAACAAACAATCTCAACTTCAGCCGCCAATTGAGGGTATATTACTTGACGCTCACCCACAGCACTGATATTATCACCTTGTCACCAGTTGAAACTAACCTCGGAGGTGTCGGATGAATTTCATGGAGAAGCTATTAACCGTCAGCCGAAAGAATAAAAGTTTACTCTGCGTCGGCCTTGACCCTGACCCCAAGCTGATGCCTGACAAGGTAAGTATCTTTGAATTCAATAAAGCAATCATTGACGCTACCTCCGACCTGGTATGTGCCTATAAGCCAAACCTCGCCTTCTATGAGGCTCTAGGCAGTGAGGGGCTTGATGCCCTCAAGCGTACCGTAGACTACATACCTGAGGATATACCAGTAATAGGAGATGCCAAGCGAGGCGACATCGGCAATACGGCTAAAGCCTACGCCAAAGCTATCTTTGATAATTTCAATTTTGACGCAGCTACGGTAAACCCCTACCTAGGCTTTGATTCAATAGAGCCCTTTATCCAATATCGGGATAAAGGGGTATTCATCCTGTGCCGGACATCAAATGCCGGTGCGGTTGATTTCCAGAACCTCCACTGCGTGGAACATGACCGCCCCTTATTTGAGGTAGTTGCCCTGAAAGCCGAGGAGTGGAATGTACACGGTAACATAGGGCTGGTTGTCGGTGCTACCTACCCTGAGGAGCTAAAGCTGATTCGGCAGAGCCACCCTGATATGCCACTTTTGATACCGGGCATTGGTGCTCAGGGAGGAGATATAGCCTCAACAGTCCGTTACGGGGTTGATGCTAAGGGGGAGAAGGCAATTATCAATTCATCACGGCAAATTATATATGCCTCACGGGAAAAGGACTTTGCCCAGGCAGCACGGCGTGTTGCCTTATCATTAAGAGAGCAGATTAACACCTTTTTACCGACAAAAGGCTAGGCTTGGAATGGTTATGGAGATAAAGCTGGGTGAGGTGGTTCGCCTCAAGAAAAAGCATCCCTGTGGCAGTTATGAGTGGCGGGTAGTCAGGCTGGGGGCTGATATTGGGATTAAATGCCTCAAATGCCAGCACCGTGTCCTCTTGGAACGAAGTGTCTTTGAGCGCAGAGTTAAAGCCTTTATTTCCCGAGGACAATAGTGTTGCCCATTGTGAGGTCATTTACCAAGGGAAGTTTGAGGGGTGGAGCCCCTTCAAAACCTAGTTCTTCCCCCTCTCCTTGAAAGGAGAGGGGGATAAAGGGGGTGAGGTCGATAAGCAATTCTGTCATTATGCATATTGACCTTGATGCCTTCTTTGTTTCCGTAGAGCAGGCGCTAAATCCCGAGCTTAAAGGTAAGCCGGTGGTAGTTGGTGGCAAACCTGATAGGCGTGGGGTGGTTGCCTCTGCCTCATATGAAGCCCGGGCTTTTGGACTGCATGCCGGGATGCCCCTTATTACCGCCCGCCGCCTCTGCCCCCAGGCTATATTCATAGAAGGCAGTTTTACTAGGTATCGTGAGGCGTCACAAAGGTTTATGGCTATCCTGGCCGATTTTTCTCCCTATCTGGAACCAGTGAGCTTAGATGAGGCGTATCTGGATGTAACTGGTTTTGAATCTATCCACGGCTCCATTCACCAGATGGCACTAGCCATAAAGCAGCGAATTAAGGAGGAACTAGGTCTCTCGGCTTCAGTAGGCATCGCCAGTGGCAAGGTAGTAGCCAAGATTGCCGCTGAGCTATCCAAGCCCGACGGCTTACTAGAGGTAGCCGCCGGAGAAGAGCGCTCCTTTCTGGCACCCCTACCGATAGCCAAACTGCCTGGAATAGGCAAGAAGGCAGAGGGAATATTAAATGGCTTGGGTATCAATACTATAGGTCAACTGGCCAATATGCCGCTAAGTGCCTTGAAAGGCCATTTTGGCGTGTTTGCTGAACTTCTACATCGCCATGCTAATGGCATTGATGATAGAAAGATAGAGCCTCCTGCTGCCGCCAAGTCCATCAGCCGGGAAACCACTTTTGCTCAAGACACCCGAGACCGCTCTCTGCTTAAGGCAACGCTGGGTTATCTTAGTGAACGGGTGGGTGCCGAGCTACGCCAGAAAGGCAGGCAAGCCGGGTGTGTTACCCTAAAGCTCAGATACGCCGATTTCTCTACTATCACCCGCCGTCACACCCTGATAAAAGCTACTGATGCTGACCAGACCATCTTTGACACTGGGCTGAAGCTGCTAACAACAGCCCTATCCCTGGAAAAGCAGCTGGTTCGCCTCATTGGTATCGGGGTATCAAACCTGACTGAAGTGGGCAGGCAACTAGATATGCTGGACTCATCAGCTCAAAGGCTGGAGAGATTAAACGAGGCTATTGACCGCATCCGCAAGAAATATGGCTTCACCGCCATCCAAACCGGCCGCACCCTACCCCTTAAAGATATCTTCCCCGAAACTGGTGACGGCTACACCCTCCACACCCCAAGCCTGTCCCGCTAAGTGTGGAGTAAGGCTCACTCAAGATAGCGGATACCATTCAGACATTAACGGCTAGATGGTGATTACCTTGCTGGCGGTTAAGAGGAAGTCAACAGTAAGTGGCATTGTGGTTACTTTACCAACCCTCAATTTTTCTTTTATCCCGTAAAATGCCAAGCAGGTGCCGCAGGAGAATATTTCAACCCCTTCTTTCTCAAGGAGCTCTAGGGTCTCCAAGACCTCAGAACCCTCAGCAGTCAACATCACACCTTTATTAATGAATATTACCTTACTAGGCTTAGGTTTATAATCCCATAAGGTGTTGAGGAAAGATTTCATTAGTATCTTCCCTATCTCATCATCACCTGTGCCCAAGCGGTCACTGGTAATCAAGATAACATCTGTAGTCTTTGCCTTCTGAAGCTTCTCATTCATTTTTCAACCCCTAATTTTCATTTGTTCAAATACTACCGGAAATTGGGTAATAAGCTGCCACACTTTAGTAGCCACCTCAGCCTGTGCTAATTTTCCAGCCATGCGGTTGGCAGTGGCACAAATCTTGGCTGCCTCATGTAATTTCATCCCGGCATAGACAAAAGCAGAGACCATGCCGGTGATGGTATCACCTGTCCCGCCAATGGCTTCTAATTCAGGTATATCGGGTTCAGAGACGGTATCTATGACCTTTCCTTCTCTGGCTATATAATCGACGGCTCCCTTGACGAGCAATAACTTGGGGGCACTTTTAAGCTGGTAAGCAGTGGCAACTAATTCGGGCACCTTCCCCTCATTGGCATTAGCCTCAAAAAGGTGCTTATTGATATAGGCAGGGTGACTAGCATCAGGGTCAGCTAGAAAACCCATTTCGCAGGGGTCCGGTGTAAAAATGTCAAATTCCGTGGCTAATCCGGCTGCCTTGGCACCATACATCGAACCAGCATCAGCCACCATTATCGGTCTTTTGGAGCTTCTTCTGATAGATTCGCAGAGGCTCCTCATCAAGGCTATATTAGGCAGACAGTAGTGGAGCACCAGCACATCTGGTAACAGCACACCTAATCTCTGGATAAGATACTCATAGAGTGAATTGCTTCCCTTGCCGCGACCAGTGTCCCCAACAATCAGCACTTGAGGCGGGTCAAGCTTTAAGTAATCGGTAACCGAAAATGCCGCCCCGGTCATAGCCGTAGTCCCTTGGGTACAAGGGATCTTAAAATTGTTGACACTCAGGGATTCCCCCTCAAACTTAGCCTCTCCTAAGGTAAGGGGCAGATTCTCTATGGGGACTGTCCCGCAGATAAGCATCATCTCAACTTGCTCTTTTTCTCCAAAGCTCTAAGCACTCTACAAAAGCTCGGTCCAGCATCATGGCGCACAAGGTAAAGCCGTTCTCCCTCGGTCTAGGTGCCTCAGTAAGCTTCCTACCGATCAGGCTAACTGAAAGATAGGGTATATCAGGGCAGCCTCCCCCAGAAACGTTTAAGATAATCCCTGTTGTGTCATCAAAAGTGAGCTTCATATTTCCTGCTTTGACCATTGTTGCTTCTTTAAAATTGGTTACTTTAACGATATCTAGAAGCTCGCCTCCTCCCTTTAGAGGAGTAACTTTGAGGTAATTTACGCCTTTTTCACTGAACAACCTTTCTACGCTGAGCTGTTCCACCAAGTTTATCTCAACGGCGAGGTCACATCCCATCCTGAAGGTAGGAGGTGGCGCCACCAGCCTAACTTGATAATTCGCCTCCTTAAGAACCTTCTCCGCTATTATAGCGTCTTCTACTTTTTTGAAAACCACAAGCCCTCTATCTTTAGTCAAGGCAGCGTCTCCGCTAAGCGTGAATTCCATATAATTCTACTTGAGACAGTTGAGTTGACGCAAGTTCGGGAAAGGAAAAGGGGATACAGGGGATAGGGTTAATAGACGATTGCATAAGCCCTAATAGTCCCTCTAAATCTAACCATTGAACGCCTTAGGGTAAACAAAGAGGTATGGAATGCCGCCGGTGTGAATAAAAACCACGGTATTTTTGGCCGTAAATCGCCCCTTATGTATGAGGTCAATCAGTCCAGCCATAGCCTTCCCCGTGTAGACGGGGTCGAGGAAAAAGCCCTCAGTTTGAGCTACCAGTTTGATGGCTTCAATAGACTCTTTGCTTACCTTGTTATA
>JAUVZE010000014.1 GCA_030602665.1 Dehalococcoidia bacterium | reverse complement strand
GCAGGCGCAGGAGGCACTTGAGCTTCAGCAAGCTTACTTCCAGCAGCTGTTCGATAACTCCCCTGATGCTATCGCTATGTGGGATGATACTGAGAGGGTGGTTCAAGTCAATAGGGGATTTGAGACGCTTTTTGGCTACCGGGCTGAGGAAGTCAAGGGTAAGTTTATTAACGATATTGTTGTTCCTGAAGACTGTATTGAGGAAGCGTCTGCCTTGTCTCGGGCTGCTCTCAATAATCAAGTGTGTCGGATAGAGACGGTGAGAAAACGTAAGGATGGCAGCCTGGTAGATGTTTCCTTGCTTCACTACCCTATTCAGTTAGGAGGCAAAACAATCGGAGTATATACCATATATACTGACATCACCGAGCGCAAGAAAATGGAGCAGCAGCTCATCCTCACCGACCGGCT
Source organism: Dehalococcoidia bacterium (assembly GCA_030602665.1). Classification (GTDB taxonomy): domain Bacteria; phylum Chloroflexota; class Dehalococcoidia; order Dehalococcoidales; family JAUVZE01; genus JAUVZE01. The sequence continues at coordinate 12,991 of JAUVZE010000014.1, read as the reverse complement.
GGCTTCGGTTGGTGAGCTGGTATCAGGTATCGCCCACGAGCTGAACAACCCGCTAACCGGCGTTATTGGCTTTTCCCAGCTACTCCTGGACAAAGATGTCTCTGATGATGTCAAATTAGACCTAAAAATTATATATAGTGAAGCGCAACGCGCCGCTGATGTGGTAAAGGGTCTCCTCACCTTCGCCCGAAAACATGTCCCAGTAAAGCAGCCGGTGAATATAGATAGCATTATTGAAAAGGTACTGACACTGCGCGCCTACGAGCAAGGGGTAAACAACATCCAGGTCAATACCTACTTTGCCCCTGACCTGGCGGAAGTTATGGCTGACCATTTCCAATTGCAGCAGGTCTTCCTCAACATCATTATCAATGCTGAGTATTTTATGGTTGAGGCACACCATGAAGGCACCCTGACCATTACTACGGAAAAGGTGGGGGATATTATCAAGGCTTCCTTTACTGATGATGGCCCCGGGATTACTCAAGAAAACCTGGGGCACTTGTTTGACCCCTTCTTTACCACCAAGGAGGTGGGCAAAGGGACCGGGCTGGGCTTGAGCATCTGTCACGGAATAATAACTGAGCATGGTGGCCGGATATATGCCGAAAGCGAGTTGGGCAAAGGGACCACCTTTGTCGTGGAACTCCCTATCAGTGACCATTGGTAGGGGGGAGGAGTTACATGAAAAACTCAGTGCTGGCGTAAAGAGAATCTTAGTGGCAGATAGAAAAATGACTATCAAAAAAGCAACAATACTGATTGTTGATGATAGGGAGGCAATCAGGAGAGTTCTCTATCGGAAGCTATCTGGTGAGGGCTACCAGTGTCAGGAAGCCAGTAGTGCTGACCAGGCTCTGGATAAGCTAAGAAGTAACCTAACGGAACTGGTGCTTCTAGACATTAAGATGCCGGGTAAATCAGGGGTTGAGCTGCTGCTTGAAATAAGAGCTAGCTACCCTGATACCGCAGTGATTATGGCTACCGCGCTTACTGATACCAGCATTGCCATCCAGTGCATGAAACACGGAGCCTACGATTATTTAATTAAGCCATTCAATTTAGATGAGGTTATCCTCAGTGTGGGCCGGGCTCTGGAGAAAAGGAGGCTGGAGCTTGAGAATAGAGATTACCAGCAGCACCTGGAGCAAAGGGTTGAAACACAGGCCAGGAAAATACGCGCCTCACTTATCAGTGCTATAACTGCCTTGGCCTATGCCTTAGAGGCTAAGGATGATTACACCAGTGGCCATTCGCAGCGGGTAGCCGAAACATCAGTAACTATTGCCAAGGAGTTGGGTATGCCACTGAGTAGTATTGAGAAAATAAGGTTGGCCGGGTTAGTCCATGATATCGGCAAGATAGGGGTCAGGGAATGTGTTCTAAATAAACTGGTTGGGCTCACTGATGAGGAATTCTATCACATACAGCGCCATTGCGAAGTGGGGGAGCATATCTTAAATCCTATTGTTGATGATGAGGAAATCTTAAATATGGTGAGACACCATCACGAACGCTATGATGGCACTGGTTATCCTGACGGGTTATCCGGGGAGCAAATACCGTTGGGTGCCAGAATTTTGGCAGTGCCCGATGCCTACGATGCTATGACATCGGAGCGTCCCTACCGAGGGGCGATGAGCGTGGAAACTGCTTACGCTGAGATAGAGCGCGGTAAGGGCACTCAGTTTGACCCTGAGGTAGCTGATGCTTTTCTCAGGATAGAAAATCGGCAACCTCAGTCGCCTCGTGTTATTGCGTCAAGAACTCGGGCTGTTAGATTAGCCGGCAGTTGAGGTTTGTCAAAGTTTAGGATTACGGAGGTGCTAATATGCGAATAGAGCAAATAAATGAGCTACTCAAGCTCATGGTAGACAAAAGTGCTTCAGACTTGCATCTAAGGGTGCCCAGTCCACCGGTGTTGCGCATTGATGGTGAGCTTATACCACAGAAAGATTTACCACCGGTTACGGCCAAAGATGTTGAAGCGGCGTTTGAGCATGTGGCCACCTCTGAACAAAAGAGCGCTTTCCTTAGGGAGAAGGACCTGGACTTTGCCTACAGTGTTCCGGGATTGGCTCGATTCCGGGTTAGTGTCTTACGGCAAAGGGGGACAATAAGTCTTGCCTTCCGCCTGGTGCCGTTTGAGGTCTTGTCCATTGATGATTTAGGGCTACCCCAAATTCTTAAAGAGTTTATTCTCAAGCCAAGGGGGCTCATCCTAGTAACTGGGCCTACCGGCAGTGGCAAGTCGACTACAATGGCAGCGATGATTCATCATCTCAACGAGAATGATTCGCGAAATATCATTACTATTGAAGACCCCATTAAATACTTACACCGCAACAAAAGATGCATCATCGCCCAGCGAGACCTAGGGGATGATACCAAATCCTTTGACGCGGCGTTAATCCATGCCCTCCGGCATGATCCAGATGTAATTGTCGTCGGGGAGATGCGCGACTTGGCTACGATGTCCACAGCTATTAGGGCGGCTGAGACGGGGCATCTGGTGCTGGGTACACTACATACCACTGATGCTGCCCAGACTGTTGACCGTATAATTGACATATTCACACCAAGCCAGCAACAGCAGATTAGACTCCAGCTATCCCAAGTAATAGAGGCGGTATTATCGCAGACCCTGTTGCCTCGTATCGCTGGAGGGCGAGTAGCTGCTTTTGAAATTATGGTCGCTACTTCTGCGGTTAGAAACCTCATCCGCGAGGCGAAGACCTTTGAATTACCAAATATCATGCGGCTTAGCAGCAAGGATGGTATGCAAACCCTAGACGAAGCATTGGCTGACTTGGTGAGGAGCGGTATAGTTTCTCAAGAAGAAGCCATGATGAAAAGTAGCAATCCAGAACGATTAAGTAAGTCGCTGCAATTTCAATATGGGGCATCTACACTTCAAAGACTTTAAAGTGGTAAAACTGTATGCTGGTAGGTTGGTTGAATGCATTCCCCTGTGGGAGTATCTACCTGGTGACTAGATATACCTGCCCACCGCTTTAGCAATTGACCTGAGCTCTTCCATCAACCTAGCAAAGTCTGATGGAGTAAGGGATTGGAGACCATCTACCAGGGCTTCCTTCGGGTTGGGGTGAACTTCAATGAGGAGTCCATCGGCACCAGCTGCCACCGCTGCCTTGGCTACCGCTGGCACCAGTGAGTAGTGCCCGGTGGCGTGGCTAGGGTCAACAATCACCGGCAGGTGGCTGAATCTCTTAATTACTGGTATGGAACAAATATCCAGAGAAAAACGAGTACTGTTCTCAAATGTTCTGATTCCCCTCTCACATAGAATCACTTGGTTATTTCCCTCTGCCAGCAGGTAGTCGGCCGCGGTCAGCCACTCGGTAATAGTGCACGAAAACCCGCGCTTCAGGACAACAGGGCACTTTTTCCGGCCAATATTAGTCAGCAGGGCGAAGTTTTGCATATTCCGGGCACCAACTTGAAGGATATCGGCATACTTGGATACCAGGCTGACATCGTGAGGGTCTACCACTTCGGTGATTACCGGTATACCAAACTGCTCCCTGACTCGTGCCAGCAATTCCAGCCCGGCTTTCTCCAGACCCTGAAAGCTGAAAGGGGAAGTACGTGGCTTAAAGGCGCCACCACGCAAGATACAGGCCCCGGACCTTTTTATCGCCCTGACCGTCTCAACAAGCTGCTCCTCACTCTCCACAGCACAAGGCCCGGCCATGACTACGATACGCTTACCCCCAATCTCAATCCCATTAATGGAAACCAGGCTATTCTCTGCCTTGAATTCCCGGGAGGCAAGCTTGTATGGTTTCATAATCCGGGCTACGTTTTCCACCCCGGGGAGTACAGCAAAAATATCAGTGGGCAATTGCCCAGTATTGCTTCCCAATATGGCGACTACCACTTTGTTGGTGCCCAGGTTCAACTGGACACTCAATCCCAGCGACTTAGCTCGCTGCTTTACGCCATCTATTTCCTCTGGAGTGGTGCCGGTCCTCATTTCAACTATCATAGCCTCTTACCTCAGCTCCTTTATAGGCCTGAATTTATCATTTCTAATTCACCATCAGGTAATTCTCATCACTCTTGGTAATGATAATACACACATGGCTTCTGGCCGTCAAGCTCACTCCGTAGCTGCCTGGTTACCGAGTCTATCTCCTACTTTCAAGCCCATTTGCTCGGCAAAATCTGTTGCTGCTATCTTCGGGGAGCCTTCTACTTGCACCCGTTTAATAAGGATTGCCCCATCGGTGGCAGTCACCACCAATCCCTGTCTGGTAGTGTCAATAATTTCGCCAGGCAAGCCACCGGCAACCCCAGCCAGTAATTCTGAGTCAAAGACTTTGAATCGCTTACCACCAAAATTGGTTATTGCCCCCGGTTGAGGATTAGTGCCCCGAATAAGATTATAGATTTTGATTACGGGCTGGAGCCAGTTAATTACAGCGTCCTTTTCGGTGCACAGCCCTTCATAACTAGCTTGTGATTCATCCTGAGGGATTCGTGGCGCTATGCCCCTTTTAATTAACTGGATACTCTCCACTACCACCTCTATCCCTACGGGAAAAAGTTTGTTAAAATACAGCGACCCTACCGTATCATCAGCAGAAATCTCCACCTCCCTCTGTAGCAGGATGGGACCGGTATCTATCCCCTTATCAGGCCAGAAAATAGTAATGCCTGTCTTAGCCTCACCATTAATTATAGCCCAATTGATAGCGCTGCCCCCTCGGTGCTTAGGTAGTAGTGAGGGGTGGTACTGTATTGTCCCCAACCTAGGGTAGTTTAAGATAGATTCAGGTAGAATACTGGTTACGTAAACCATAACATTTAGGTCTGGTTTCAGTTTGGCATACTGGTGATAAACCTCTGGGTCTCGCATTCTTTCTGGCTGAAAGATTGGTATGCCTAGCTGAAGAGCCAATTGCTTAAGTGGGTTTGTCTTTCCCGAAATATCAGGAGGGGCATAAACCCCAACGACCTCTTCTCCTCTATCAACTAATGGCTGGAGGACTTTCTCGCCAAAGGCTGCCTGACCTATTAAGGCAATACGCATTTGCCCCTCCCCTTATTATGGCTAACAATCCTCTAGCTATATTGTAAACGCTGCTGGATTGGGGGGCAACCGTACGAAAGTAAGGTTATTAGAAGTACTGATGGGGGATTTACCAGGTGGTGAACATTCGTTAGACTATATTTAAATAGTGTTGGAGGTTCTACATATGCCGGTAACAATCAACGGTCAAACCTATTATCGGACGGCTGAGGTTTGCCTAATGGTTGGCATAGGCAAGAGCACTCTCTTCCGTTGGACTAAGGAAGGCATCATAAGTGAAGCTGAACACAGGGATAGGAGAGGATGGAGGCTATTTACTGAGGATGAAATAGATAGATTGAAGATGGAGGTCAACAGAATTCGGAAAAACTACACAACCAAGACCGGGAAGATAGCCGGTGAGTCTGAGGTAAGTCAACGAAGTGGGCGTTAATAGTTATTCTGAGGTGCCAGAGAGCAAATTTAAGGAGGTGCAATGCGATGACTATGATGAAGCAGCAGCAACCCAAGAAGGCCGTTGGGAAAGCTGAAGAACAAGCCGTAGAGCCGGCTCCTGAGGTCACCAAGGAGACCCCGGATCCCCTTGACGAGTTTCGGAACCAAGCTGAGATGGCCTATACCGCCTATCTGGGGGCTCAGAGAAAAGTGGCGACGGCGTATAAGGAACGGGAACGGCAAGAAGAGGAGGTCTATAAAGAGGTTGAACAGCAGGCTAATAAGGCTTGTGAGGAGGCCATAGAAAGAGCCTTGAGAGTCCGCGAAAAGGCTGAACAGGAGGCCGAGGAGGTATATAAGAAAGCTAAAGAGAAAGCTAAAGAGAAAGCCAAGGAGGCTTATCAGGAGAGGGTGAAGGAAGCGTTAAGCGTGTGTAGGGAGACCATAGAGCAAGCCTGGAAAGTCTCTAGGGAAACTTCGGAGCAAATCTGGAGAATCTTCCAAGGGGATAAGGCAAGATAGAAAAGACAAGGCTAACTAATACGTTGTTCACCGCAGGCTAGGTACGATGGTAAGTGAAATACACAGCAAGCATGTGAAAGTTGGCAAACTTGATATCAACTATCTTATTGGCGGACAGGGTGCCCCGCTGGTCGTAATCCACGGTGGTGGTGAAGGTGCCAGGGCATGGCTACAAAATCTGGGAGAGCTCTCTAAATATTATACTGTATATGTTCCCGACCTTCCGGGCTTTGGGCGCAGTCAACCGATGAGTGACAATTTTCATATATCAGAGTTTGTGAAGTTCGTGGAAGGCTTTTCGCATAAGCTGGGACTTAAACGCTTCCATTTGCTGGGGCATTCGTTTGGTGGTGGCATTGCCCTGCACTACGCACTCAGATTTCCTCATGAAATAAAGAGCCTAGTCTTGGTAAACAGCATGTGTTTGGGCAAAGAAATTGCCCTGTGGGTCAGGTTTCTATCCACTCTGGCTTTTTGTCTTGGCGAAGCTGCCTTAGCCATCCTGAAGGCTGTGGGATGGCTGATTCGTCCATTCTCTACTCCCTTTGAATTTGCGCCCCCTCTTCTATGGTTTAGGATAGGTTTGGGGAAAAGTATTGCTACCCTCAGGGGGCAGACTACAGTATTGCTGAACCGGCTTTCGGAACTAATCATGCCAACATTATTAGTCTGGGGAGCTAGGGATGTTATTGTACCAGCTAGCCACGCTTATGCCGCCGCGAAGCTGATTCACCATTGTCATTTACATATCTTCGAAGGTTGTGGTCACAGCGTCTATAAGCAAAAGGTTCACGAGTTTTGTCAACTGTTGGTAGGATTCTTGGGCTAAGGATAATCAAGTCTAGCTATCACCAAGCTTTGCCAGATTGGCAGTGTGTCAGAGAACGCCGCTTAATTTATCAATCTAGTATAGTTGACAGTCGTCTTTAGGATGTGATAAGCTAAATGGCAGTCAAGAACTAAATAAGACTCTTCGAGCCTTTCCTTCTAAGGGTGTATACCTATGGAGACTGGCCGGAAGGGTATCACTGGAAACGGTGATGCCTCCCATGATTGGAAAGGAGAGTGGATGAATAAGGTAGATAACTGACAAGGCGTCCCATATTTCCTCTGGGCGCCTTTTCCTTTGTTCTCCTCTGTCTGCTTCCGGGCGACCATCTCAGGAGCGAAGAAAAGTCTCGTATTGTGTAACTGGTTTCTAGTCGGAGGCACGAGCTCAACGACAGTTTCCCAGCAGGTCAAGCAAGACAAACATGCGTCCAGCCAAATCAAAAGATAAGGAAGTCGTGTAATAAAGAATTGGATGAGAAAGGTTGTATCGGTGTTTATGAGGGTTGATTATTGATTTGGACATCGGGAGGTATTCTGTTTGTGATTAGAAAATGGATTACTACCAACCGGATGACACTCACCTTTGTCCTCTTAGGGCTCGTCATATTTCTCTTCATTGTGGTGCCTCTGGGCAAAATGATTTTGGCATCTGACCCCGCAATACTGCTGGATACCTTTTTGGACTCAGAGGTGATGAGGTCTATCTGGCTGACACTCTATGCTGCCTTGATAGCCACCGCCGTCGGCTGTCTGCTGGGAGTACCCCTGGCATACTTACTGGCCAGAGCCAATTTCCCGGGGAAGAGGCTGGTGGAAGGACTTATTGATATACCTATCGTGGTGCCTCATACCGCAGCCGGTATCGCTCTCCTGTTTGTTTTCGGCCGCAACTTTATGGTGGGCAAAGCATTTGGTGCTATCGGCATTCAGTTTGTTGATTCCATGGCTGGCATCGTGATAGCGATGCTATTTGTCAGTATCCCGTTTCTAATAGACTCGGCTAAAGAGGGTTTCAGAAAAGTTGACGTGAGGCTAGAAAAGGTAGCCCGGAGCCTGGGTGCCTCACCCTGGCAGGCTTTCTTCAGGATTTCATTACCACTCGCTTGGCGCAGCATTGTGGCCGGCAACATCATGATGTGGGCCCGTGGAATAAGCGAGTTTGGTGCTGTCCTTATTCTCGCTTACCACCCGATGATAGCCCCAGTTCTCGTTTATGAGCGGTTTGAAACCTACGGGTTGGACTACGCCCGACCGGTGGCAGTACTGCTCATTATGGTGTGCCTTATTGTGTTTATTGCCTTGAGGATGCTGGTATACCAGAAGGAAAAGTGATGATAAAAATCAAGAATCTCTGCGTAGACCTCGGTGACTTCCTGCTATACGACATCAGTTTTACCGTGAGCGAGGGTGAGTATTTTGTGGTACTCGGCCCCACAGGAGCCGGTAAAACCGTACTACTTGAATCAATCGCTGGGCTATATCCCATTAAAAGCGGTGAGATATGGCTCAGAGGCAAAGAGGTGGTAAGACTTGAACCAGAAAAGCGGGGAGTGAGCATCGTTTACCAGGACCACGCTCTGTTTCCTCACCTTTCCGTCAAGGACAATGTAATCTTTGGGCTCAGACTGCGTAAGGAGAAGCACCAGGAAATAAAAGTGACACTGGACTGGATAACTGATTTGCTGAGTATTTCTCACCTACTTCATCGTAAGCCCGAGACTCTGAGTGGTGGTGAGCGTCAGAAGGTAGCCCTGGCAAGAGCCCTGAGCACAAAACCGAAGGTGCTGCTACTTGATGAGCCGCTCAGTGCCCTTGACCCGGAAACCAGGGAGAATCTACAGCAGGAGCTGCGTCAACTCCATAGAGTGCTTAACATTACCACCGTTCATGTTACCCATGACTTTGAGGAGGCGATAGCCCTTGGGCACCGCATCGCCGTCATCGGTGAGGGACACTTGAAGCAGGTGGGAACACCTGAGCAAATATTCCGTCAGCCAAATTCGGAATTCGTAGCTCGCTTTGCCATGACACGAAATATCTACCTTGGTGAAGCAGTGCATAAAGCTAACGGAGATAACATATTCAGGATAGAGGGCACCGAGTTCGTGTCGGCGGCAGACACTGAGGGCACCTGTCATGCCTCCATCCGACCTGAGGACATCCTCATTTCTCTTGAACCTATCCGCTCCAGTGCGCGTAACTGCTTCCCCGGTACGATTACTGGCATAATTGACAAGGGTGCCACACTTTACATAACGGTAAACCTACCACCCGACATTTCCTGCTTAGTTACTCGTCATTCCTTTGAGGAATTGGAGTTGGAAGAAGGTAAAAGAGTCCATGTGACGTTTAAGGCATCAGCAGTCCACCTCTTTTGATATAAGACAAATTCAGCTAGGCTAAGGAGTCAGAACTTCCAGTGAGAAATCCTACCAACGGTGCAAATATCAAGATTTCTTCACTATTACTCATGCTATTGCTTGCAGTTGCTCTATTGTTTGGCTGTGCTAAGCCTTTGGGAAAATTGCCAATATTCCACGCCGGTAGTTTGACCATACCCTTCGCTGAGATTAGCGAGGAGTTTAACAAGCTCTATCCTGATATTGAGATACTGTCTGAGGGAGGCGGTAGCGCCACCACCATCCGTAAGGTTACTGAGCTGGGTAGAGAATGTGGCGTGGTGGCTTCCGCTGATTATAAGATTATCCCCGAGCTCATGTTCCCTAACTACGCTGAGTGGTACATCATATTTGCCTCAAATCAAGTAGTCCTCTGCTACACCGAAAAATCCCAATATCAAGGTCAGGTCAACGCCAACAACTGGTACGAAATTTTGTTAAAAGAAGGTGTAACCTATGGGCGCAGTAACCCTCACCAGGACCCTTGTGGCTACAGGACTTTGATGGTATGGCAGCTTGCCGAGAAATACTATCAGGTTCCTGGCATCTACCAGAAGCTCTATGGTGCCGCTGGCGATATGATGAGACCGAAGTCGGTCGACCTTATTGCTCTCCTGGAATCAGGAGACCTGGATTACGCTTTTGAATACTCTTCAGTGGCTAAACAACACAATCTGAAGTATGTAGTATTGCCCGAAGAGATTAATCTTTCCAGCGAACAATTCAAAGATTTCTATGCTCAAGCGAGGGTGGAGATAAAAGGAAAACAACCAGGAGAGACCATCATCCTGGCGGGTGAACCGATACTCTACGCGGTGACCATACCAAATAATTTCCCGAACCAGGAATTGGCTGTCAGCTGGGTGGAATTTCTGCTCAGTGACCAGGGTATGGCTATCATGGAGGCTAATGGCCAGAGGCCGATTAAGCCAGCGACAACAAATGACGCCAGTAAGTTGCCAGAAGCTTTAAAACGCTTTATAAAATGAAATTTGACAGGGCAGAGATGGGATAAGGTTAACTGGTCGGTCTTAAGCAGGAGGTGAGCAGTCAGGGGACATCATCAAGTTAGATAGAAGCTCAAAATTTGAGTCAGTCTTCTCGCTTAATGGTATAATATGTTCAATCAATTGGAGGAGGCAGTTCTCATGTGGGAATGGTTTACTACTAAATAGTGTATGGATACTTACAGTCTCGGCTATCGTGTCAATCCTTCTTCTTTTTACCTGGCACCGGGTGCTGGGCAGGCTTAAAAAAGGAGAGGCAGAAAAGGGGAATAAGAGGCTGTATAGAAGTGTAAACCTTGTCTTCTGGACTATCGGGGGAGTTGTATTAGTGATTATAGTCCTGGCGGTAGTAGCAATCACCCTATCTCGCCAGGGCGTCCATACTGTCATAACTTCGGAAACAATACAAAGGTGGCTTCTGGAACACGGCATCATTATTCTAGTTATGATCGTAGTCTCATATTTGGCTTACCTGTTCTTAAAGTTAGTGATGCCCCAGATAGTTGAGAGGTCGCTCAAGTTGAGAGGTAAAGAGCGTCATTCCAAGTTATGGTTTAAGAATAGGTCACAAACTCTAAGCACTATCCTTACTAGTACCATAGGTATCATAATCGCCCTAATCGCCGTGTTTATGATACTCTCGGAGGTAGGCATCGACATTACCCCTCTTCTGGCTGGTGCCGGTGTTGCCGGCATAGCCATCGGCTTTGGTGCCCAGAGCCTGATAAAGGATTTACTCAGCGGGCTGTTTATCTTGCTTGAGGACCAATACAACAAGGGGGATGTGGTCAAGATTGCTGGTATTGCCGGTCTGGTTGAAGAGGTTAACCTCAGGAGAACTGTTCTCCGTGACCTTGATGGAATCGTCCACAGCGTACCCAATGGCGAGATTACCACTGCCAGCAATTACACCCGGGACTGGGCTCGGGTTAACCTAGATGTTCCAGTAGCTTATGGTGAGGACCTTGACCATGTGATGGCGGTGATAAACAGGGTAGGTAAGGAACTGGCTGAGGACGAGTATTTCAGCAAGCTTGTTCATACCGCACCCCAGGCACTCAGGGTGAACAACTTTGGTGATTCGGGCATTGATATAAAGATAATGGGTGAGACCAAGCCGATGATGCAGTGGGAGGTAACTGGTGAGCTAAGAAAAAGGCTTAAGAAGGCCTTTGATGAGGCGGGAATAGAAATTCCTTGGCCACACGTAAAACTCTATTTCGGTGAGGGCCAGACAAGTGAGTATCTGACGTGTAAGGCTTGCTCCCACCCAAACCTGCCCAACAGTAGATTCTGCTCCAACTGTGGTGCTGCTCTTAGCCCGTAGTTGCCTAACTTTTTCTGGAATCCAAGCGGGGGTAAGGGAGTTTGAGCCTGGGAAGGTGGCTACTGACTGCACAATTAAAATGCCTGTAGAAAAAGATAGAAATTCTGAACGAGAAGTCATATCTATTAAGCGACCTGGCTCCCGAGGTATTGCTCGAATCTACGACGAAGCAGTAGACTGAACCATTGTAGCTGAAAGTTGAAAATAATTCAAAGCTGGTTTAGAATAAGGTTAACCAGCCGATTGCGAGCTAATTTTATCAAAAATCCCCAGTAGCTCAATGGTAGAGCCCTCGGCTGTTAACCGAGTTGTTCGTGGTTCGAGTCCACGCTGGGGAGCCATTCTTGATATATAGAGCCGGCACCTTCACAAGTATATTATCAACTGACCGAGGCTAGGAGGAAAGCTACTCTGGCTGAAGTCAGTAACCCGACTAAAACCTTGTATCCCTACTTCACTTGCTCAGGTTTGTCTGTGTCAGAAGGCTCAACTTCACCTACATATTCATACCTTACCGCACCATCCATAACACAGTATGTATGTCTTTCCTCTTCAGCCTTATGAAGCACTGGTTTAAAGAGGTTCTCAGCCGTGGTGATGAGGTCATCTAGCGAACTCAATGAGATAACCGTAATAGCCCGGCCTTCAACATCTGGCAATTCTCTAACATCAACAACTAAACCTTTGTGTTTCTTCTTAGCCCGTCTCGCTTCCTTCTCTATCCTGGAGGGTGGTACCGGTTTGTAAGCAATATTTATTATGAGTAAATAGATGGCGAGGGGGAAACTAATGGCCGCAGTGATAGGGAATGTAATTCTTGCCTCGTCACGCGAAAGTCCGACAAACCTCTGCGTATTTGGAACCAAGTGGGTACCCATAATGGAGCCTGCTTTAGAGCTTTCCAGTTCGTCGTTCCAGGTGAGAGTAGCCGCGGTTAATGTGCCCTCCAGAGAATGGGTAAAGACCTCGTCTATATTACCAAAATCAGTTTTGGCAGTGGTATGAACTACCGCCATAATGGTCAGGTTGTGAGATACTGCTCCCATGCCTATCTCGTCCCGCATCGTATTAGTAAATTCGGTAAAAAAGCTGGGGTCCACGGCGAAATCAACCCTGAAGTTCCCAGATTTCTGGGTTTTTGGCACTAGGATAAAGGTCTTACTCCAGACCTCAGGGTATTCAAGAATAGCCTTAACCTCTACCTCCTCAGTAAGTCTATCTATTGGTTTGTCACAGTTAAATTGATAGCTGAAGTTGGCTAGCATAACGTCAATAATCCTGGTGAAATAGACGCTACCCGGTGCCAGAGTAGATACTGGAGGCCACTCATACCGCTCTTTAACTAGCGTGTCAATATCAGGTTCGTAGAGGCTGTTTTTCTCAAGCTCCAGGGTGTAGCCGAACCTGCCTTGAT
>JAUVZE010000076.1 GCA_030602665.1 Dehalococcoidia bacterium | reverse complement strand
GAGCTGATTATGGAGGATAGAATTCTACTGGCTCATGGCAGTGGCGGCAAGCTTGGCCATGATTTAATCGAAAAGAACTTCGTTCCTGCCCTGGGTAATCCGATACTGAATAAACTGGATGATTCGGCAGTATTTGAACTTAGTGGGCGACTGGCCTTTACCACCGATAGTTATACCGTTAGCCCCATCTTTTTCCCTGGCGGGGATATAGGCAAGCTGGCAGTGTGCGGCACAGTAAATGACCTGGCGATGAGTGGTGCTACCCCCTTATACCTGAGCCTGTCCTTCATTATTGAAGAAGGCTTACCTGTCATTGAACTTGAAAAGATAGTAAATTCTATCTACCAGGCGGCTGATGAGGCTGAGGTAAAGATAGTTACCGGGGACACCAAGGTAGTAAATCAAGGTACTGCTGATAAGTTATTCATCAACACTTCTGGCGTGGGTATTGTGCCCCCGGGGGTAGATATCTCTGGGGCTAATGCCATGCCTGGAGACAAGATTATCGTCAGTGGCAGCCTGGGCGGCCATGGTATCGCCGTATTAAGTAAGCGCCAGGGATTTGAATTTAACGTGCCGGTAGAGAGTGACTGCGCACCACTCAACGGATTAGTAACTGAGATATTGGCAACATCAGCCAACCTTCACTGTCTGCGTGACCCAACCCGGGGAGGACTCGCCACTACACTCAACGAGTTTGCCAGGCAATCTCAGGTGGGTATTAGAATAGATGAGGCGAGCCTACCGGTAAATGAAGCCGTTCTGGCTGCCTGCGAACTCCTCGGCTTTGACCCTCTTTATGTGGCTAACGAGGGCAAACTGGTGGCAGTAGTTACCCCTTCTGACGCTGATAAAGTCCTAGATAGGATGAGACAAAACCGATATGGGACTGAGGCGGTCATTATCGGTGAAGTAGTCAAGGAGCATCCAGGGAAAGTAGTAATGAAAACCCTCCTTGGTTCATCTCGGATTGTTGATATGCTGGTTGGTGAGCTACTGCCCAGAATATGCTAATCTATTAAAGAAGTCCTATGGAAGAGTCTAAAGTTAGGTTTGCCGTTGTCGGGGTGGGAAACCTATTGCTCAAGGATGAAGGGATAGGAGTTCATATCGCCCATGCCCTGCAGCAGATAGATATACCTTACAACGTCAAAATAATTGATGGGGGGACGTCACTGGATTTACCAGACTGCCTTGAAAATGTTGATAAATTGATTATTATTGATGCGGTGAAAACCGGGGGGCAGCCGGGAACGATTTATCGCTTTCACCCCTATGATATGGATATAGAGTCTGAGGGGATAATCTCACTCCATGAGCTGGGCCTAGCGCAAAGCCTAAAAATGATGAGGCTGATAGGGAATGAACCAAAAGAGACGGTCATCATTGGTATTGAGCCTAAGGAGATAGACTGGGGAACAGAGCTCTCGGCTGAGCTACAACAGAAAATACCCGAAATAATAAACATCGTTCTTGGTGAGATTAGCCCTCAGTTACCTGATTAATGCTACCTTCGGGGAACTGACTAATGCAGCATATTGGCGTAGATATAATAGAAATAGCCCGTATTGAAAAGGCGATAGCCCGCTGGAGAGAACGATTCCTTCAGCGTGTATATACTGATGCTGAGCTCAAGTTATGCCGCCAAAAGCCATCGCCGCTAGCTGCCCGCTTCGCCAGCAAGGAAGCGGTAATGAAGCTCCTGGGAACAGGGATAAGAGGTGTTTGCTGGAAGGATATTGAGACTCTCTCCCACCCCAGTGGTAAACCTTTAGTCAATCTTTATGGTGGCGCCCAGACTGAGGCAAAAAGACTGGGGCTGAAAGAAATCGCTATCAGCCTCTCCCACTCTAGGGAATATGCCATCGCCATGGTCACCGGGGAAACAAAATAAGGCTGTCTCTCCAGTCCAGCTTGGTTTCTCAATAGTCCACATTTTACCGACAAAGAATTGGGTTGAAACGCCTAAGTCTTTCAGAAGTTGTTTAGCAACCTATCCCCCTGACCCCCTTCCCTTAATAAGGGAAGGGGGAGTGTAGGTAAGAGAGAGGCTTTGCCCCTCTCTAAAGTCTTTCCCCCTCTCCTTCTCAAGGAGAAAGATACTAAAAGAGAGGCCGAGAGAGCTAAACCTCCAATATGAGTATAGGGAGTTTTAGAGGGACTTAGTCCCTCTAACATAACCAATTCCCCTCCCTTTATAAGGGAGGGGGACAAAGGGGGAGGGTTACCTCATAAAAACCTAAGGGGGTGAGGTTAATAAAAATCTCTCTTTAAGCCCTTTGACCATGTACAAGTGAGGTGCTAAAATTAGATTAAGGACTGGCTAAGGAGAGTATAGATGTCAGGGCATTCTAAGTGGTCTTCAATAAAGCATCAAAAGGGAGTGACTGATGCCCGGCGGGGTCAGCTCTTCACCAAGCTGACCCGAGAGATTATGGTAGCGGTGCGTCAGGGAGGTAGTAACCCTGAGGCAAATTTCCAGTTGCGGTTAGCCATACAGAAGGCCCGCGATAATAATATGCCCCTGGAAAATATAGAGAGGGCAATTAAGCGAGGTAGTGGTGAGATAGAAGGGGCTACTCTGGCCGAAATGGTTCTTGAAGGCTATGGACCCGGTGGAGCAGCTATCTTAGTGCACGCTCTGACTGATAACCGCAACCGAACTCTGCAGGATGTAAGGAATATATTTTCACGGCATAACGGTAGCTTGGGGGAGAGTGGTTGTGTTGCCTGGCTCTTCGACCCCAGAGGGTTGATTACGGTGCCAATCAATGATTTAGATGCCGAAGAACTAGAACTACAAGCCATAGATGCCGGCGCTGAGGATGTTAAGGTAGAAAACGACTATGTGGAGATTTATACCAAACTTGAGGACATGGAAAAGACTAGAGCACTCATGGAACAGCAGAACCTGACCATAGCCTCTTCCGAGCTGATTATGACATCTAAGAATATGGTTGAGCTTGAGGAAAAGCCAGCACTGCAAACACTGAAGCTGCTGGATAAGTTAGAAGAACTGGATGAAGTCCAGCATGTGACCACTAATGCTGATTTTCCCGAAAATATTCTAGAGAAATATCAATCACACGTTTAATCAAGTTTGGCTACCACGCCCCCTATCCCCTGAGTGTTGAGTTTACGACCTCCTCTAAGGAAGGAGGGATAAGTTCCAAAGGACACCCCTTTAGGCTATTCTTGACAAACGGTCTCAGCAACAGGTAGCCTAAACCGGGTAATGCGATGAGGATTTTAGGTATTGACCCAGGCACAGTAATCATGGGCTATGGAGTAATAGAGAGCCAGGGAGACGAAATAACCCTGATTGATTTTGGTGCCTTGACCAGTCCAGCGCGCTCCCCTATTGGTGAGCGTTTGCGCTATTTATACGAAGCGCTTTTGGGGATTATCGCCCGCTATCATCCTGATGCCGTAGCCGTGGAGCAACCTTTTATGGCTAAAAATGCTCGGGCGGCACTGGCAATAGGTAGAGCGCAAGCAATGGCTATTCTGGCAGCGGCCAATAAGGGAATTCCAACCTATGAATATACCCCAGCCCAGGTAAAACAGCGGGTGGCTAATTACGGGGCTAGTTCCAAGGAGCAGATTCAGGAGATGGTCAGGCTCCAGTTAGGGCTAGCTGAAGTGCCTCAACCGAACGATGCCGCCGATGCCTTAGCCGTGGCTCTCTGCCACCGGCAGGAGACACATCTAGAAAGTTTGCTGACCAAGGAGAGAGAATGATAGCCAGTCTTCAGGGGAAATTAGAATCACTGGGTAGTGACTGGGCAGTTATTAATGTTGGCGGAATAGGCTTTCAGGTATATATGCCCACCTCAACCCTGAGCACGCTGGGCACTATTGGTGAGGAGGTAAAGCTGCACACTCACCTTCATCTGAGGGAGGATAATGCCACTCTTTATGGCTTTGCCTCAACTGAGGAGCTGGGGCTGTTTCAGACATTGATTGGTGTATCGGGGTTAGGTCCCAAGCTGGCACTAGCCATGCTCTCCGCCTTGAATATGGAGCAACTAGCTATGGCGATTGCTACCGGCAGCACCGAAATGCTGACCACGGTTCCAGGGGTAGGCAAGAAGGTGGCTAGCCGTCTTATCCTGGAGCTTAAAGAGAAAATAGGTGCTGCCTGGATTGCAGCCCCCGCCGCCCAACTAGCCCAGGAAAACACCGATGTTTTAGCGGCGTTGACCTCTCTCGGCTACTCTGCTTCTGAAGCCACCCGCGCTGTAGCCAGCCTCCCCCCTGATTCTGACCTGAGCCTTGAGGAAAAGGTCAAGCTGGCACTACAGTATTTTGGAGGGAAGTAAATAGGTGATACAGGCAAAGTCTATGGATTCATGGGCAAGGGGGGCTTGACAAATCCGACACTTCTGTTATAATGTTAAATATAATGTAGATATCCCCCCTGTCGCTTCGGTGGCAGGGAGCAAGGCCGTCCGTCGGGATGGCCTTAGCATATTTGGTAGGTAACCTTGCGAACGAACGTCTACATTGACGGATTCAATCTGTATTATGGCTCAGTTCGGAAAACGCCATTCAAGTGGTTAGATATCGCTGCACTGTGCACGACTTTACTTCCCAGCTGCCAAATCAATAGGATTAGATACTTCACCGCCCACGTCAGAGCTTTGCAGCATGACCCCCAAGCTCCAGTCAGGCAAGATGTTTACCTCCGTGCCCTCAAGACTATTCCAAATCTCACGATTCACAAAGGTCACTTTGCACCCCGGCCAAGCGTGTTTCCGCAATTTCCCTTGGCATATCTCAATCCGACCAAACCACCACTAGTGGTGCAAGTGCTAAGGACGGAAGAGAAGGGGTCAGATGTAAACCTAGCAACATATCTGCTAGTCGATTGTTTTGACAATGATTTCGATGAAGCTGTAGTCATTTCCAACGATTCTGACCTTGCTTCCCCAATAGAAAAGGTCATTAGTCAGTTCGGAAAAGTTGTCGGTGTCATTAACCCTCATTCAAGAAAGGGGCTTAGTGGGAAATTGATTAGAGTAGCAAGTTTCCACATTCGAACAATCAATAGGAAGGTTCTCGCTACCTGCCAATTTCCGTCAACACTTACCGATTCACAGGGAACGTTTACGAAGCCTGCCACTTGGTAGGTTACGAGCGAGAACCTTGCCTTAACTAAAGCTTCACATATCCCTACAAAGTACATTATCAACCCGACTGTCAATTGTGCACTCTTGTAAGGGGGTGAGGTAGGATAAATAACCCCTAATTGAAACCAAGGCAGCATAAAGCTATACTATTTATTAGGAGACCTTTTCGCGGAAGCAACTATGCCATCCTTTAAGATAGTCTCAGACTTTGGGATGACCGGTGACCAGCCACAGGCGGTGGATGAACTGGTGGTGGGCTTGAGTAAAGGCTTTAAGCACCAGACATTGCTGGGGGTTACCGGCAGCGGTAAGACCTTCACCATGGCTAATGTTGTTGCCCGGGTGCAGAGACCCACTCTGGTTATCTGCCACAACAAGACATTAGCCGCCCAGCTCTCTACCGAATTCAAGGAGTTCTTCCCCAATAACGCCGTAGAATACTTTGTCAGCTACTACGACTACTACCAGCCTGAGGCTTACATTCCTCGCACCGATACCTATATTGAGAAAGAAATAGATATAAATGAGGAGATTGATAAGCTGCGCCACTCAGCCACTCGTGC
>JAUVZE010000089.1 GCA_030602665.1 Dehalococcoidia bacterium | reverse complement strand
TCTCTCGGGCAGCCTCTTTGCGGACGTGCCTGAGACCCTCTAGCTCAAGTATCTTCCGGCGGCGTGTCGAGTCAAGCTGCAGGATTTCATCCACAGGGGCAGTATCCTGACGATTGGCTATTGCCTGCCTCACTAATTCTGTATTTTCACGGATAAATTTCAGGTCAAGCATAATAGTTTACCAACCCTCCCCCTTTATCCCCCTCCCTTACAAGGGAGGGGGAACGGGTTTTATAAGAGGGACTTCGTCCCTCTTTAACTCTCCTTACGGCTTCTCCCTGAGCTGAGGGAACAGGATTACTTCACGGATTGATGGTTGGTTAGTCAACAGCATCACCAGGCGGTCAATGCCAACTCCCAGCCCACCGGTGGGGGGCATCCCATACTCCAGCGCCGTCAAGAAATCTTCATCAATAACCTCTATTGCCTCGCCCTCTGCCTGGCGTTCCTTTTGTTGTTGGAGGAAGCGCTCCCTTTGCTCTATAGGGTCATTAAGCTCGGTGAAGGCGTTGGCAATCTCCATACCTCCAGCAAAGGCTTCAAAACGCTCCACCAGACGCTCATCAGCAGGCTTTGTCTTGGCCAGGGGTGACAACTCCACCGGGTAGTCTAAAATGAAGGTAGGTTGTATGAGATTTGGCTCAACAAAGGTTGAAATAAGCTCATCTATCAGCCTGCCCCTGCTCTTTTGCGGGTCAACCTCCATTTTTAACCGTAACATCTCAGCCCGAAGGGAATCGGCATCAGGGTATTCTTCAAAGTCAATGCCACTGTACTTGATGATTGCCTGGCGCAATTCTAACCGCTGCCACGGCGGCTTGAAGTTGAGGTTGTTACCACCGAACTCAACCTTATCAGTGCCTAGAACCTGCTGACCGACTTCAGATACCATCTCCTCCACCATGCTCATGACGTCATTGTAATCGGCATAGGCTTCATAGCTTTCCAGCATGGTGAACTCGGGGTTGTGCTTGGTAGAAATGCCTTCATTGCGGAAAATGCGGCCCAGCTCGTAGACCTTGTCAAAACCGCCTATAATTAGTCGCTTAAGATGAAGTTCGGGGGCAATACGCAGGTAGAAATCCTGGTCAAGGGCGTGATGGTGCGTGATAAAGGGACGGGCTAAAGCACCCCCGGCTGAAGGTTGTAGCACCGGCGTTTCTACCTCTAAAAACCCTCGCTCATTAAGGAACTGGTGTATGGCAGTGATAACCTGGCTACGCACCTTAAATGTCTCTTTGACCTCAGGATTGCTGATTAAGTCTAGGTAGCGCTGGCGGTATCGTTTGTCAACATCACTAAGCCCGTGCCACTTCTCCGGCAGGGGCTGAAGCGACTTAGCCAGTAGAGTAAAGTCTTCTACCCAAACGGTAGGTTCGCCACTCTTTGTCCGACCTAGATTCCCCTCAACGCCGATAATATCACCTATATCTAAATCCTTAAACAGTTCAAGCCTTTTCTCACTGAGGCGTTCTTTGTGGAAGCATAGCTGAATTTTGCCTGAGCCATCGCGCAGGTCAAGGAAGGAGATTTTGCCCATGGGTCGGTTAGCCATAATACGCCCAGCAACTCTGACTTCCTCGTCCTTGGTCAAGCCTTCTTCTTTCTGCTTGAGTAAAGCTATGGCTTGCTGAGTAGTATGGCTACGGTAATAGCGATGAGGGTAGGGCTCAATGCCCTGAGCTCTAATTCGGTCAAGCTTTTCCCGTCGCTTCTGTGCTATACGGTCTAATCTGGTAGTCATCAATGCCTCGTTTCCATTATATTAATTCAAGCCTAGCTAGCTATTAAAGGTTATCCGCTTGCTAGAGGCTATTATACAACATTCGTCATCTTTTGGTATGCCCCTATACCCAGAGATTGTTTAGCAACTTCATTCCCCGGCAAGTTGCACCTGAAGGAGGGCAGAGTCTATAATGGGTAGTCCGGAGGAGACAAATTGACCTACCCTGATAATATATTGTATCAGGTTACCAGGCCCGCCCGCTATACTGGTGGTGAGTGGAATAGTATAGTAAAGGATTGGAAATCAACCCACATCAAGATCGCCCTCAGCTACCCTGACTTATACGAAATAGGCATGTCCAATATGGCTTTGCCCATTCTCTATGAGCTCTTTAATAGCCAGCCAGATGTCCTTGCCGAGAGAGTCTATGCCCCATGGGTAGACATGGAGGCGGTATTGCGGGCTAGGGGAATACCCCTGGCTAGCCTCGAATCCAAACACCCGCTAAAAGATTTTGACATTATTGGCTTCTCCTTGGGCTACGAGCTTACCTATACCAATATCCTCAATATGCTTGACCTGGCTCAAATCCCAGTCCTGGCGGCAGAGAGAGATGATTCCTATCCAGTGGTGATAGCCGGCGGCACCTGCGTGCTCAACCCAGAGCCAATGACTGACTTTATTGACTTTTTTGTCATCGGGGATGGTGAAGAGGTATCGCTTGAGCTACTTGATTGCTTCCGAGATTGGAAGGGTAAGGCAGCTTCAAAAAAGCAGCTACTAAAGCAAGTGGCTACTATCCCTGGTATCTATGTACCCAGTCTCTACCAGGTAGAATACCAGGCTGACGGTTTATTCAAAAGCATTACACCTACATTGCCACCGGCTAAACCCTCTATCCAGCGACGAATAGTCAGCAAGCTACCCCCGCCAGTGACTAAACCGGTAGTTCCTTATATTGAGGTAGTCCATGACCGAGGGGCAATAGAAATCCAGCGGGGCTGTAGCCGCGGTTGCCGCTTTTGCCAGGCGGGGATTATATATCGCCCGGTGCGGGAACGTCCCCAAGAAGAAGTATTACAGGGGGTAAGGGAGATTATCACCAACTGCGGCTACAACGAGGTATCTCTGGTTTCACTATGCACCAACGACTACCCCGATATTGATAAGCTGGTAGCTAATTTAATCCACCACTATAAAGACCTCACCCTGTCATTACCTAGCCTCCGCACTGATAGCTCCTCAGTAAGATTGGTGGACTCTCTTCCCTCCCGCCGCAAGACAGGACTCACCTTCGCTCCCGAGGCCGGCAGCCAAAGACTACGGCGAACCATCAATAAATATGTCCCGGAGGATGAAATCCTAGAGACGGCAGCAGCTGCCTTTAATAAAGGCTGGAGCAGTCTCAAGCTATACTTTATGCTCGGTTTGCCCACCGAAACCATGGATGATGTCAAGGAAATTGGTCAGCTAGTGGATAAAATCAGCTCATTGGGCAGGAAGGCTAAAGGGAAGAGACCTCAGGTAAGAGTCAGTGTATCCACCTTTGTGCCCAAGCCACATACCCCCTTTCAGTGGGTAGCCCAGGCAAGCCAAACAGAGTTAGAGGCTAAACACGAACTACTCAAGCTGGGACTTCGCCGAACCGGGAGCCGCCTGTCCTGGACAGACCCTAAGGTCAGCCAGCTGGAGGCAGTTCTGTCGCGGGGGGATAGGCGATTAGGTAAAGTTATCTACCGTGCCTGGCAATTGGGCTCAACCTTTGATGCCTGGAATGACCACTTTAACTATGAAAACTGGCTTCGCGCCTTTAACGAAACCGGGCTTGAACCTAGTCTCTACGCCCAGCGGGAGCGTCCCCTTGATGAGCCGCTGCCCTGGGCTCATATTGATGTGGGCGTAACCACGACTTTCCTGAAGCAAGAGTATCAGCATGTCCTAGACGGTAGAGAAACCCCTGACTGCCGTAATAAAGCCTGTAATGCCTGTGGACTGGAACGCTGGCAAGCGGAGTGCCGGCAAAAACACCAGAAACTCAGCTAAGACTCCTGAAAAATTCTCTATACTTGATTAACCTCTCCGGTTTCTCCAACGTCATTAACAGGTTATGCCAGCAAGCCGCCATCAACAATAATAGTATGCCCAGTAATATAACTGGAGGCATCGGAAGCCAAAAATAGAGCTGAACCGACAACATCGCTTGGTTCAGCCAGATAACCCAGCGGTATCATCCGCTCGTACTCCTTAATCTGCTCGGGATCATCCCATATCGAACGGCTCATCTCAGTTTTGACTGCTCCAGGAGCAATAGCATTAACTCGTATATTGTAGCTGCCCAGCTCTAGAGCCAGCACCCGGGTAAGCATCTCCACGCCTGCCTTAGCAATGCAATAGACACCTAAGTTTTTCCTCGCCTTCATTGCCACCCATGACGCCACATTGATAATGCTGCCCTGCCTTTGCTCAACCATTCTCTTGCTCACTGCCTGGGAGCAAAGGTGGCAACCCTTGAGGTCAGTATTGATAACCATATCCCAGTCAGCTTCACTATGTTCAAGCAGTGGTTTCCTGAGTATCACAGCCGCATTATTCACCAAGATGTCAATGCTACCAAATTCATCCATTACCTTTTGAACTAGGTTATCAATATCAGTTTTCTTACTGATGTCGGCCTGGATGGCCAAGGAACGCCGACCGAGCCTCTGAATTTGGTCAGCCACAGCTAGCAAGCCACCATCCTCAACCCGCCGACTGCAAACAACCACATCAGCCCCAGCCTCAGCAAAAGCTAAAGCAATAGCCTTACCTATCCCGCGTTTGCCTCCGGTAACAATAGCTACCTTACCTTCTAAAGAAAAACCCGGTATGCTCATCATTCAATCTCCCGTTTAACCAAGACATCTTCAAAGACTAGTCAAAGCAAGCGATAGCAACCACCCTATCACCATGGCCAAGTCTCATCAGCCTCACACCCTCGGTGCTCCTGCCCTGAATAGTAATGCCCTGTTTCGGGTCTTTCTCCCTCACCGGGGTGCGGATGACA
>JAUVZE010000005.1 GCA_030602665.1 Dehalococcoidia bacterium | reverse complement strand
TAAGTATGACCAGAGCTAAGCTTGACAAAAACGGTCTAGCTGGTTAGAGTGTCGGTTAACCAATGATAGCAACATTGCTGATGACACACGAAGCCGGGAAGAAGAAAATTGGCCGGAAATAGCGCAATAGTGACCCTGGGTGTTGACCTTGGTGGTACTAAGATAGAGACGGCGCTGGTAGATGCGGCTGGCCATATTGTGGCGTCCCGCCGCCACCCGACGCACCTCGAGAAGGGTCCCAATGGGGTAATTGCCGATGTCGTGACCTGTGTTGAGACCTGCCTAGGCGAAGCCGGCATGACAGCACAGGGTCTAGGTGTTGGGATGGCTGGGCAAGTGGATAGGGCTGGGACAGTGCGTTTTGCTCCCAATCTGGGCTGGCGCAACGTACCTTTGCAGTTGAGGCTAGAGAAGGCACTGGATATGCCGGTGGTAGTCAACAACGATGTGCGTGCTGCCACCTGGGGGGAGTGGCAACATGGCGCCGGACAGGGGGTGGACGACTTGGTCTGTCTCTTTGTTGGCACTGGCGTTGGCGGGGGCATCATCAGCGGCGGACGGTTGTTGGAGGGGTGGCATCATACTGCCGGAGAGCTAGGGCACATGACTATCGTAGCCGGTGGGCGACATTGCCGCTGTCCTAATCGGGGTTGCCTAGAGGCCTACGTTGGCGGCTGGGCCATTGCGGAACGAGCGCAGGAAGCAGCCCGTGTTGACCCCCAAGCCGGACAGCGGCTGGTTACCTTGGCGGGGAGCATTCAACAAATTTCCGCAGCCACAGTCACCCAGGCCTACACCGACGGAGACTCCCTGGCCCACCATCTCGTGGAAGAGACAGCACAGTATCTGGCAGCCGGTCTGGTAAGCATCATCAATGCCTTTAACCCCTGTCTTCTCATTCTTGGCGGTGGTGTTATCTTGGGCCTGCCAGAGTATGCCACTAAAGTGGAGCGTCCAGTCCGGGAGAATGCCCTGCCGACGGCGGTAGAAGGCTTACGCATCGTAATGGCAACGCTGGGTGACAAGGCTGGAGTCATTGGGGCAGCCGCCCTGGCGCGTGACAGAATTAGACAGTCTGTATAAACAACATAAAATATTACTGGCAGCAATAGCTATTCATCCAGGGTGGTAGCACTCACACGCTGCAACTCGCCATGGGCTAGTACTGGCTTGAACAACAAGCTTTTCAAGGACATAGAGGACGTAGCCAAGGATGACCAAAATGATGAATATCAACATTGGTACCTACCTCGCCGACGTAGAAGCAAGCCTAACTGACCTTAGCCGGCACGACGTAGTAGGGCGGATGTGGCGGAAAGACCACACTGTCTGGAAACCAGAGCCCTCCGAAATTACCAATCGTCTGGGTTGGCTTACAATCACTGACCTGATGTCTGAGCAGGTGCCTGCCTTAGAGTCTTTCGCCCGGGAAGTGCGAGAGGCTAGTTTTCGCCATGTGGTTCTGCTCGGTATGGGTGGCAGCAGCCTAGGGCCGGAGGTGCTGCGACAGACCTTTGGCAGTGCTACGGGGTATCCCAAACTGATAGTGCTGGACTCCACAGTGCCTGCCTGGGTACAGGCAGTGACCGAAGCCATCGACCCAGCGCATACCTTGTTCCTGGTCTCTTCAAAGTCCGGCACCACCACCGAGCCTCTCGCTCTCTTCCAGTACTTCAGAGGTCTGGTGAATTCGGCTATAGGCAAAGAGAAAGCCGGGCAGAACTTCGTTGCTATCACTGACCCAGGGACGCCGCTGGCTAGACTCGCTGCAGAACAAGGGTTCCACCGCATATTCTTGAACCCCCCTGACATCGGCGGGCGCTACTCTGTTCTGTCTTACTTCGGCCTGGTCCCGGCCGCCCTCATCGGGGTTGACATTACGGCGCTGCTTGACCGGGCAAAGGGCATGCGAGAGGGATGCGCCTCCGGTGTGCCTATCCACGAAAACCGTGGTGCCTGGTTGGGAACGTGTATCAGCACTCTAGCTCTGCATGGGCGGGACAAGCTTACCCTCATCACATCGCCAGCCATCAGCAGTTTCGGGCTTTGGGTGGAGCAGCTCATTGCTGAGAGCACTGGTAAGGAGGGCAAGGGTATCATACCGGTTGTCGGTGAGCCGCTGGTGGAATCAGCTTACTACGGCGATGACCGCCTATTTATCTGCCTGCATCTTGAGGGCGACGACAACTCTGCCACCGATACGGCAATCGAGCGCATCCAGTCTTCCGGACAGCCGGTGCTGACTCTGGAAATGCGGGACAGGTACGACCTAGGAGCCGAGTTCTTCCGCTGGGAGTTCGCCACTGCGGTGGCCGGAGCAATACTGGGTATCCATCCCTTTAACCAGCCCAACGTTCAGGAGACCAAGGAGGCAACCGAGCGTGTTTTGCAAGAATATACGGCCACCGGTCGCCTCCCCCAGGTGGAGGCTGCTGACTCTGTGGCTGACTTGATGGCTGAGGCAGGAAAGGGTAAGTACCTGGCCATCATGGCTTATGTTCGTCAGACGCCTGAAGTGGACAAGGTGCTGACAGACTTCCGACGGAAAGTAGTGGAGCGACACCACATTGCCACCACGCTAGGCTATGGGCCACGTTTCCTGCACTCCACCGGCCAGTTGCACAAGGGAGGGCCAGATACCGGGCTATTTCTCCAGATCACCGCGGAACATGAGAAGGAGCTGCCTATCCCAGGCAAGCCCTATACCTTTGGCGTGGTAGCTGATGCCCAGGCTCTAGGAGACCTTCAAGCGTTAAAGTCATTAGGACGGCGTGTAACCAGGATTCACTTCAGCCGGGGTAACACCACCGCCATCTCAAGGCCAGCCAACAAACTGACATAGCGATAGCAACTAGCTAGCCACCCCGGTGCTGTGAGCCTTCCCGGGCCAACGCCAAGAGGCGACGGAAGCTCTCAGCGGGCTGTGGCTGTAAGAATATAGCGCTCCCCACATAAATCACGTCAACCCCAACCCGGGCAACCTCGGTGATATTGCTTTCCCCTATGCCGCCATCTACACTTATCTCCACACCAAGCCCAGTGCTACGCAGCTCTACCACTTTGTCCAGGACTTCAGGTATGAACTGGCTGCCATAGAATCCGGGGTGCACCGTCAAGAAAAGTACACTATCCACCTTGCCGACTAGGGGTCGGATTACGGAGACGGGAGTTTCTGGATTCACAGCCAACCCTACTCCGAGGCTAAGGTTCCTGGACAGAGAAATGACTTCATCTGGTGAAGAAGTGGCCTCATAGTGAAAGACCACCTTCTGTGCCCCCACCCGTCGGAAGCCCTCAAGATAATCTTCCGGGTTCTCTACCATGAGGTGAGCCTCCCAGCTAAGCTTCATGGGGAGAGCAGCCAGATGCTCGCTAGTTATGCTCCGTGAGGGCACGAACCGGCCATCCATAATATCAAACTGCACATAGGTAGTGAAGCTCTCTGCCTGGCGTACCATGGTCTCCAGAACTCTGGGGTCTTCGGTGAGGATGGCGGGTACTACCTGAATGGGGTTGGTCATTATATCTCCCGCAGAAACACTCATGCCGGGCACTATCGACTGAGACAAAGGTATAATCCAAATCAAGCTGTCTCTGTCTAAGTAAGGCAGAGTGTGCTGATATGGCTACTAACCACAATTTTAGACATCGCCTTTATGGGATGTCAAGGGAGTACATCACTGTCGTTTCCGACGTCTCTTTTCCGTTCCCCTCTCTGGCCGACTCTCTAGACTCCTCAGTTTGAGGGAGTTGATGACCAGCGATTCGACCATATCTTCAAGCTGAGTGAGTAACCCCTTTAGCTCATCGGCAGTTGCTGGGTCACTTTGCCTCACTCGCGACAAGCGGAGTCTAATCTGCACGAATAGGTCATCTATTTGCTCAGAAGAATTCTTTCTCATGCTTCCCCCATTCTACCACATCAGTCAAGTGCTCGTTCTTCAACCTATTTCACTCTTCACTTCCCTCTGGCCATATTGACAAGCCGTTGTTCTAGAGTATACTTAATCAAGGAGGTGAGAAATGCCAAAATGCCCTAATTGTGGTCAGCCGACTGCAAGAACCAAGGATTGGGCTTGCCAATGGTGTGGCTACCCCCTGATATCTAAGTCCTATAAAGAGATACCGAAGTCTTACAGAGAACTGAAAGAAGAAAGACGGCATAAGTGGGAACAGGCTGAAGCTGAGCCGATGTCAGAGCCTGAAATCGAGGTGATACTAGAGGCTGAAGCTGAGCCAATGCCAGAGCCTGAAGCCGAGGTGATACTAGAGGCTGAGGCTAAGCCAATGCCGGAGCCTGAAGCCGAGGTGACACTAGAGGCTGAAGCTAAGCCAATGCCAGAGCCCGAAGCCGAGCCAATATCAACTGCGGTAGGGGTGACTGTTGAAGAATTGTATTCAGCTTATAAAGCAAATGCAATAGAAGCGGATGCAAAATACAAAGGGAAGACTCTAAAAGTGACGGGAACGGCACATAAAATCGTAACCAAAGATACCTTTGACATTTACTATGTCATGCTAACTAGCGCTGAAAAACACGAAGAGTGGAACGTCCGATGTACGTTTGACAAGACACACGAGCCTGAACTGAAGCGGTTAACCGCCGGACAAACAGTGACAATCCAGGGCGAATACGATGGTTACAGAACAAACATTCTGATAAGAGACTGTGCTCTAGTTGGCTGAAGATACCACCGACTACAATACTAGCTTACTCTTGCCTTCCATGAGAGTTTACTTGCGACTATCATTTTGAATTCAGGGACTAGTCCTTACAAGCCCCAACATCTGAAATGGCCTCAAAATAGTATGACTGTATGCTGCTTGAGAGGTCTGGAGATGAGCAGGCATGTCAGTTTCCGCCTTTCCTCAGTCTCTCCACTTCCTTTTCTATCTCTTTTCTCTCCCAGTCGGTTTGCCGTGAGAAGACGAAAACCCCCAGGAAGTGAAACAAGATGCCAATTCCCCAGCCGCCTAAAGGAAAGACAAACCACGGATACCCTGCTCCTGTAGCCGCCCATATAATCACCAGTATAATATTTACCATAATGTAGACGGCAAAGTGAATATAAAAGTCCTTCTTTTCTTCGACTCTCTTCCTCGCTTGGCGGTAGATTTCCTCTTCAGACATCCCGGTTGTCATATCCTTCACCTCCAAACCCGAGATTCTACGTATCGGCTATTATAGCACAGGTCGCAGTTCATCAGTATTTTGTATTGACTTTTCTGGCCGAGCAAGCATAGTCTGTCAAGCAGCTCAGCCTCAGACAATCAGGTTAATAGTAAGTATGTCAGCCATAGCACTGAGAAGGGCGCTTGTATTCATGCTGTTGGGCCAACAATGCAGACTGGAGAATGCCAGGTTACCATACCGTGTCCTGGCGACACAGGGTATGCAATGGCCCAAAGTGATGAAATAATCTTCACAGTACTGAGGGAAAAAGTAGAGGACCTAGTGCTAGCCATGAGACAACTAGAGGATAAATACGGTTATAATGTGTGTAGGCGCTTTACCATGACGCCACACGAGCCCTATATCAAAGAGAGCTATCATAAGATAGGAAGAATGATAGGTATGGAACAGTAGAAAGAGAATCAAAGAAAGTAGGTGAGGTGTCACTAATCATATGAACCAGCACAATATATTGCATTTTAGACCTGATTGTGGTATAATTTTAATGCTGAATTATAGGATATTTAAGGTGGGGTTATTCCCACTTTTTTGTTACACGGGGAAAATAATAGGATTGGAGGTTTTATTCCGAAATGAAGAGCGATTTCCTCCTCGCTATCACCCAACTCTCGGCTGAAAAAAACCTGCCTAAGGAGATAGTTCTTAACGCGGTAGAGGCAGCCCTGGTATCAGCTTATAAGAAGGACAGTTTTGCCCCTAACCAGAATATTTCAGTTAAGATTGACCCTACTACTGGTCAAGTTAAAGTGTGGGCCGAGAAAACTGTAGTTGAGCAACCTGCCGATATTCGCCGCGAGGTATCTCTAGATGAAGCGCGGAGAGTTAAATCAGATGTGCAAATTGGCGACCCCATTGAAGTGGAAGCTACTCCACGTAACGCCGGACGTATTGCCGCTCAAACGGCAAAGCAAGTTATTCTGCAGCGCCTTCATGAGGCAGAGCATAGCGCCATATTTGAGGAATATGCTGATAAGGAAGGCGATATTGTCACCGGGTTGGTACAGCGTATTGAGCCGAGACAAATCTTTGTTGATTTAGGTAGAACCGAGGCAGTATTGCCCGCGGCTGAACAAGTGCGTAATGAGAGATACCGAGTAGGTCAAAGGCTTAAGGTTTGCCTGTTAGAGGTGGCTCAGACTAGTAAAGGACCTCGGGTAGTTGTATCACGTTCTCACCCCAATCTAGTTCGCCGGCTTTTTGAGCTGGAGGTCCCTGAAGTTTTTAACGGAATAGTGGAAATAAAAGCGATTGCCCGTGAGGCTGGCTACCGTAGTAAGGTAGCTGTAGCCGCCCGCCAAGATGGTATTGACCCAGTTGGTTGCTGTGTGGGCCTTCGTGGCATCAGGATACAAAATATTGTCAATGAGTTAAGCGGTGAAAAGCTGGATGTCATTATGTGGAGTCCAGACGTCTCCATATTTATTACCAGTGCTCTTAGCCCGGCTCAGGTATTAAGTGTTGAACTGGATGAGGAGAATGGCATAGCTACTGTAATTGTCCCTGACAAGCAACTTTCCTTAGCCATTGGTAAAGAGGGGCAGAATGCCAGGCTGGCGGCTAGACTCACCGGCTGGCGAATTGACATTAAGAGTGCCTCATCAGCTGAAGCGGAAAGAATAGCGGAAGCGAAGTTAGCAACTGAGACGGAAGAGGAGGCTATTGAGGAAGCTATTACTAGTGAGGAGCTTCCTACTGAAATACCAGCCATTCTGGAGCCGGCTTTAGTGCCTACCGAGGCACCAGCGGATGAAGCGGCTGAACCTTTACCAGCTCTGGATAGTGCCTCTATCCCCCAAGAGATTTCTTTCCAACAACCAACGGCTGCAGAAAAACCTCAACTGAAGTTTGCTGAGGAAATCTTGGTAGCTGGTTCAAGCAAACCTGGAACTAAATCAAGGAAGAAGAAAAAGAAGGGCGCTCGCGGTAAGGAACGTGACGAGGATAGCATCAGAGGTGCTAAACCACGTCGAGCCATAGATCTTGTTGAGGATGATGAGTACTAGAAGACATATACCACAACGAACCTGTGTAGCCTGCCGTAAGGTGAGCGCCAAGCAGGAACTGGTCCGCCTGGTGCGTATTGCTGATGGGAGTGTAGAGGTTGATACTAGTGGCAAGAAGGCAGGACGTGGTGCTTACTTATGCCGGTCACGGGAGTGCTGGGAGATTGGGCTGAAAAGTAGTCGGCTAGAGCATGTTTTGCGGACTACGCTCACCCCAGATAATCATGAGCAACTTATTAAACATGGGGAAGCCCTCCCGGGTCAGGGTTAAGTATTACCAAGGCTTATTGACTGTCAGGCAGAGAATAGTGTGTGGGAAGGAGTTAATTAGTGGCCAAGGCAAGTAAACCAAGTGAAGCTCCGGAGTCTGCAGCCGAAGAGGCTAGTAATAGTTCTTCATCACCCAAGACTCCCTCCATTGAGATTCCCCAATCGTTAAGTGTGAGACAATTGGCTGCTCTGCTCCAGGTTAGCGCCGTAGACATTATTAAGCAATTAATGAGAACCGGCATCATGGCTAATATTAATCAGGTGATTGACTACAAGGCGGCGGCAGCAGTAGCTACCGCCACCGGTTATGAAGTACGCCCTCAAACGGTGCGAGAGCTAGCCAGCGCTATCGGTGAGGTCAAGCGGCGTCAGCAGCTTCAAGATAAGCAACTAGGTGGCCTGCGGCCACGACCCCCCATAATTACTATTATGGGACACGTTGACCATGGTAAGACCAGACTTCTTGATGCCATTCGTCAGACTAATGTAATGGCTACTGAAGCTGGGGGCATTACCCAACATATCGGTGCTTATCAAGTAGAGGTCAATGGACAAAAGGTTACCTTCCTAGATACCCCAGGTCATGAAGCCTTTACTGCCATGCGAGCGCGTGGTGCCCAAGTAACTGACATCACTGTTTTGGTAGTGGCGGCTGATGATGGGGTAATGCCGCAGACCTTAGAAGCAAGGGACCATGCGCAGGCTGCTGGAGTGCCTATCGTGGTGGCTATTAATAAGATTGATAAACCCAATGCTAACCTGGAACTGGTTAAGCAACAGCTAGCTGACGCTGGTTTACTTATTGAGGAATGGGGAGGTGATACCGTCTGTGTTCTAGTTTCGGCTAAAGAGAAGACAGGCATCACTGAGCTCCTAGAAAACATTCTGGTAGTGGCTGAGTTGGAGGAGCTTAAGGCAAACCCTTCTCAGCCAGCGGTGGGGGTAGTGATTGAAGCTGGGATGAATAAGACCAAGGGGCCATTAGCTACGGTATTAGTTCATACCGGTACCCTAAGACTTGGTGATACGGTAGTGGTGGGTACCACCTGGGGCAGGGTAAGGGCTATGTTTAATGATATGGGTAAACGGGTGAGAAAAGCTGAACCAGCTACCCCGGTTGAGCTTCTTGGCCTAAATGTAGTGCCTCAAGTGGGGGACACTCTGACTGTGGTGGCTGGTGAACGCCAAGCTCGGGCTTTAATACAAGAGCGTCTACAGGAGGCGGAACAGCAGCCGTCACTGTTGCTGAAATCAGTAAGGCTGGATAACCTCTTTGACCAAATAAGTGCTGGTAAGATAAAAGAGCTTAATGTTATTCTTAAAACCGATGTTCAAGGCACTATTGAACCAATAAGAAGCTCTTTGGAGCAGTTGGCTACAGAGGAGGTTCAGGTCAGAATTATCCATAGTGGCACTGGTAATGTTACTGAGAGCGATGTTATGTTAGCGGCTGCCTCTAAGGGGCTCATTATTGGTTTTGGTGTTGGCTCCGAGGCCGGAGCACGGCGACTAGCCAGCACAGGAGGCGTAGATATTCGCCACTATGATGTCATTTACAATTTGGTAGATGATGTCGGTAAAGCGCTTAAAGGTCTTCTTGAGCCATCTTACGTTGAGGTTATCGTAGGTCGGGCTGAGGTTCGAGCTATCTTTTCCAGCGGCAAGAAGACGAAAGTAGCCGGTGCCTATGTTATTGAAGGTAAGGTAAGCCGGGGCATCTCAGCCAGAGTGAGACGGCAGGAAGAAGTAGTGTCCGAATCGGTGGTTAACAGCTTGAGGCGTTTTAAGGATGATGTTAAGGAGGTAGTCAGCGGCTATGAGTGTGGTGTAGGCATTGAAGATTTTAACGAGTTTGAGGTTGGTGACATACTAGAATTTTTCCGCAGAGAAAAGGCTAGCTAAGCAGGGTATTGGTAAGAATTGGAACCTGTTTAAGGAGGTTAATAATTATGACACACCGTATCCAGCGGCTAAATAGCCTGTTTCGTCATGAGATTAGTGAACTATTGCAACGCCAAGTCAAGGACCCCCGACTTGGCAGTTTTGTTACTGTTACTGAGGTCTCTATCTCGCCTGACCTGAAATATGCCAGGATATTCGTAAGTCATATCGGCAGTGAAGAGGAAAAACAAAAGACACTGAGCGCACTGGCTTCTGCTTCAAGTTTCTTCCGCAGAGAGCTGACCAGGCGGCTAAGGCTACGCCGTATTCCTGAACTAAGCTTTCAGTGGGATGATTCTATTGAGCGTGGGGTTCACCTGCTCAAGCTAATTGACCAGGTTACCACAGACAACACTACTAACCAACGTAGTGGTTGACAATGGATGGCATACTAAATATTAATAAGCCCCAGGGTAGGACCTCGTTCAGCATCGTGGCTATGGTGAAACGGCTGAGTGGAGAGCAGCGTGTGGGACATGCCGGTACCCTTGACCCAGCGGCTACGGGTGTTCTACCAGTTTGCCTTGGTCGGGGAACACGGGTCATCGAGTTTTTGGTAGACGCTACTAAGGCTTACCGGGCTGAGATTGAATTGGGTGTGGCTACCGACACCTATGATGCCAGTGGCAAGGTTACTCAGACAGGAGACCCTACTGGCATTAGTCAGGGGCAATTGGAGTCAGCGCTGACTTCTTACTGTGGCTTAATAAAGCAGACACCCCCGATGTATAGTGCCGTGAAATATCAAGGTAAGCCACTTTATAAATTGGCCCGGGCTGGCATCGAGATTGAGCGGGAAAGCAGACCAACTAAAATCCATCACTTGGAGCTTATAAACTTTAAGCCGCCAGTGGTCACCATAGAAGTAGTCTGTGGTAAGGGTACCTATATTCGCTCACTAGCTCATGACTTGGGGCAGACGCTGGGTTGTGGCGCTAATTTGAAGAGCCTAGTCCGCTTGAGATGTGGCTTTTTTGATATAAAGGACGCGGTTTCACTGCCCCAGCTTGAAGATGCCTTTCACTGTGGATACTGGCAACACTTCGTCTACCCTGTAGATGTTGTGCTTTCACACTGGACAGCTATGGTGGTCAGTGATACTACCGGACAGACTATTAGGAATGGGTGCCCCTTGGTCTTTGAAAGCACTAAGGGAACCGGTTACCTTGAGCGACATCCACTAGTATCTACACCCGGGGGAAATCGTTGCCGGGTCTATACCCCTGACGGTTGTTTCCTAGGGGTGCTACGCTTCAATCCTGAAAGAAGACAGTGGCAGCCGGAGAAGGTTTTTCTCTAGTTGGCCTATAGCCAGCACTAGATTAAAGTTTCTGGTAAATATAAGGAGAGAAAGCCTTGACAGATTGTGTATAATAGGAATATAGTTCAACCGATGTAGAAAGGAGGTGATTATAGGTGCAAGCATATTGTTTTAAGTGTAGAACGAAGAGAGAGATAAAGAACCCCCAGCGTATTACCCTGAAGAATGGGAGACCAGCTACGCAGGGAGTCTGCCCGGTGTGCGGCACTAAAGTATTTAGAATTGGACAAGGCTAATTAACAGAAAGACCAATAAGGCTGACGGCGTAGAGGATTTGTTTGCCCGTGCGTGGTTGACCTATATTAGTTCCGGTAGCCAGAAGGCAGGTTTTTAATTAAAGCCCGGGGATTGAGCGTTAACATTTGCCGGCAGGCGGTATCATCTAGACCAGCTCCATGAGCAATGGCATGAGCTAGAGATGTGGTAAGTAACTCGTGTTGGCTATGAGCATCGGAGTTTAATAGGAGCTTGGCTCCTACTTGCTGAGCTAAAGAGGCAATGTGTCCATTGGTTAAACAGTGGCCTTTTCTGGCACTGATTTCAAGGAAGATGCCGTTGGTGGCAGCTAGTTGGGCTTCTTCCAAGCTGAGAAGTCCAGGGTGAGCCAAAATATCAACGTGGGGGCTATGGAGTGCTGCTAGGTTTGTCCCTTTTTCAACCGGTTCTACAATTGTTTCACCGTGAACCATTACAATCCATGCTCCCAGTTCCTTGGCCTTCTTAGCGGCTTCAGCGATAGCGTCAGCAGGAACATGGGTAAGTTCTATGCCGGGGATAGCCAGGATATTCCAGTGTGACCGGGCTAAGGCACATGCTTCGGTGGTCTCTTGGATTATACGGTTTAATTCGCCGGTGGCAGCATGGTCAGTGAGGGCAATGACACCATAATTATTAACTAGAGCACGCCTGATTAGCTCAATCGGTAAGAGTTCACCGTCACTTAGTGTAGTATGGGTGTGGAAATCATAGACCATTGCTAAACCTCGTATTTATTTGGCAATTCGATTAGCGAGGTAGTTAGTTGAGAATAACACAAGAAAGCTAACTTGAGCAAGCCTCCTGTGGCAGCCTCTGTGGTAGAAAGGAGGGTAATTGAAACTTGGGTAATATAAATGTAGCTATAATTGGAGTGGGCAATTGTGCCTCATCATTAATTCAAGGCGTTTACTATTATCAGAAGGCGAAAGAGAATGAATTCGTCCCCGGGCTTATGCATGTCAATCTAGGGGGGTACCATATAAGTGACATCAAGTTTGTCGCCGCCTTTGATATTGATAAGAACAAGGTTGGCAAAGAACTGACGAAGGCAATCTCTACCCCACCCAATAACACCTTCAAGTTCTGTGATGTGCCAGCTACCGGTGTCAAAGTTGAGCGTGGTATGACCCATGATGGTTTAGGTAAGTACCTGTCCCAGATAATAAAGAAAGCACCCGGACCAACCGCTGATATAGTTAAGATACTGAAGGACACCAAGACCGATGTGGTGATTAACTACCTACCGGTAGGCAGCGAAGAGGCAACCAAATGGTATATAGAGCAGGTGCTGGTGGCTGGCTGTGCCTTTATCAACTGTATCCCGGTTTTTATTGCCCGCGAGAAGTACTGGCAGGAACGCTTTGAGCAAAGAGGGCTACCGATTATTGGTGATGATATAAAATCCCAGGTAGGAGCAACTATTGTTCACCGTGTCCTTACCCGGCTATTCGGAGACCGTGGCGTCAGGCTGGAGCGAACCTATCAACTGAACTTTGGCGGCAATACCGATTTCCTTAATATGCTAGAGCGAGAACGCCTTGAGTCTAAAAAGATATCTAAAACCACTGCGGTTACCTCTCAGTTAGATTATGAACTTGATGCTGATAATATCCATGTTGGCCCCAGTGATTATGTTCCCTGGCTTGAGGACCGCAAGTTTTGCCATATCAGGATGGAGGGACGGACCTTCGGCGATGTCCCTTTAAACCTGGAGTTGAAACTTGAGGTGTGGGATAGCCCAAACTCAGCCGGGGTGGTTATTGACGCTATCAGGTGCGGTAAACTTGCCCTGGACCGAGGATTAAAGGGGACACTAATAGCTCCCTCTGCCTACTTTATGAAATCACCACCTATCCAATATACTGATGATGAAGCTCGCCACCTGGTGGAAGAGTTTATTGCTGAGTCGCTAAAGAGCGAGCCGTCTACACAACCTGGGCAAGGAAAAGGGTGAACTATCCTTATTGGTGATAGCTTGAATAAACTTACGGCTGGGATTTAGGCAGCTAATTATGAAGATTGCGTTGGTTTCCCCTTATGACTTCGCCTACCCTGGTGGTGTGGTCAATCATATCTCAGCATTGGAGCATCACTTTACCAAGATGGGTCACCAGGTTAAGGTTATTGCTCCCGCCTCTAAAGCTGTCCCCAGCTTTGGTGACAGGTTTATACCAATTGGTAAACCTCGACCTGTTCCTGCCAGTGGCTCTATCGCTCGTATTACCATATCACTCAGACTGGCATCTAAAATAAAGGAAGTATTAGCCCAAGAAAAGTTTGACATTATTCACCTGCATGAGCCATTCATGCCCATGCTTTGCAGTGCAGTACTCCGGTTTTCAGACAATGCCGTAAATATAGGCACCTTTCATGCGTGCCACGGCACATTTCTGGGCATGTCTGGGTATAACTTTGGTAGACCTATTGGCAGGATGATGTTGAATAGGCGGCGGCGCAAGCTCAACGGCAAAATCGCCGTGTCCAAACCGGCGATGGATTTTGCCCGTAAATATATCCCCGGATACTACAATATTATCCCTAATGGCGTAGATTTAGAGCACTTCTCGCCTGACGTATCCCCCATTGAGAGGTTCTGCGATGGGAAAATAAACATTCTCTTTGTTGGTCGCCTGGAGAAACGAAAAGGCTTACCCCATCTCCTTAAAGCCTACCAACGGGTTAAACAGGAAGTTTCTAATTGCCGACTTATCGTAGTTGGTCCCGGCACCAGACTGCGCAAGAAGTATGAGAGACAGGTTAGGCGCAGCGGCTTGGAGGATGCTGTTTTTGTTGGCTACGTTTCCTATAATGAGTTACCCAGATACTATAAAACTGCCCAAGTTTTCTGTTCTCCGGCTACCGGTCGGGAAAGCTTTGGCATTGTTCTACTTGAGGCTATGGCTGTCGGTAAGCCAGTTGTTGCTTCCAATATAGAGGGTTATGCCAGCGTAATAACTCACGGTGTTGACGGGCTGCTGGTGCCACCAAAAGATGAAGAAATGTTAGCCCAAGCTCTAATTTCCTTGATGACTGATGAGTCATATCGGCAACAGATGGGAGCTAGGGGAATACTTAAGGCCAAGGAATATAGCTGGGAACACATTGCCCAAAGGGTGCTCAGTTATTATGCTCGGGTGCTTAGTGAACCCCCATGGAACAAGCGGTTCCCGGAAGGTGAAACTATATCTTCGGTCTTGGCAAAAGATGGGAGATAGTTTAGATAATACAGCTACAGGAGAGCCACCTTCAGTGGCAAGGTTATACCAGATTCGTAAGACTATAGCCTATCGCGTTACCGAGCCAGTGGCGCGACTTTTGGCCAGGACAGCAATAACGCCCACCACCATAACCTGGTTTGGGTTCTTGCTATCTTTAGGTGCGGCGGCACTTATTATTACTGGGCACCTTTTTGCTGCCGGGCTGGTGGTGCTTATCGCCGGTTTTTTTGATATTCTGGATGGAGCACTGGCTCGCTATACCAACCGGGCTACCCGCTTTGGCGCTATTCTTGACTCTACACTTGACCGCTTATCTGAAGCCGTGGTGCTGCTTGGTATTTTAGTACTATATGCTAGAGAACAGCAAGTCGCCCATATTCTACTGGTTGGTGTTGCCTTGCTTGGCTCACTGCTGGTAAGCTATATTAGGGCTAGGGCGGAGGCACTAGGCTTGGAGTGTCAGGCAGGATTATTTACTCGAGCCGAGAGGGTCGTTGTGCTGGCGCTAGGCCTCTTGCTAAACCAGATTGCTTATGCCTTAGTTATTGCCTTAGCTATTATAGTGGTATTTAGCTTTATCACCGTTGTTCAAAGGCTACTTTATGTGTGGCGGCAAACCAAGGTTAAATAGCTTTTAGGAGGGAATATGCCAGTTATCGCAGTAATTGGAGGCCAATGGGGGGATGAGGGAAAGGGCAAGGTGGTTGACCTGCTGGCAGAGAAAGCCAGCATAGTGGTGCGTTTCTCCGGTGGTGATAATGCCGGGCACACCGTGGTTAACCCCTACGGTGAGTTTAAACTGCACCTTGTTCCTTCTGGTATCTTTTATCGGCACACGGTTTGCATTATTGGCAACGGGGTAGTGATTAATCCCGCAGTGCTAATTAGTGAAATAGGCCAGCTAAATGAGCGTGGTGTGGATACTGCTAAACTATTTATCAGTGACCGAGCTCACCTGATTATGCCATATCACATCCTTCTTGATGGGCTAGAAGAGGAATCACGAGCCGGCAAGGCACTGGGGACAACACGCAAAGGTGTCGGTCCTGCCTTTACTGATAAAGCGGCTAGGCTAGGCATTAGAGCTGGCGACCTCCTAGATAAGAAAGCCTTGCTGGAACGACTTCGGTTTATTCTGGAATACAAAAACATTATTTTGACCAAGGTCTACGAGGTCAACCCACTATCACTGGATGAGGTATATAACGATTATTGCCAGTATGCTGAGCGTCTGGCTCCTTATATTCGGGAGACGTCTATAATGGTGGAGGAGGCGTTAAATAAGGGGGAGCTGGTTCTGTTAGAAGGAGCTCAGGGAAGCCTGCTTGACCCTGATTTTGGCACTTATCCTTATACTACCTCTTCTTCACCGCTAGCTAGTGGCGGCTGTTTGGGGGCTGGGATAAGTCCTAACCGGCTTAATCACATCCTTGGTGTATTCAAGGCTTACTGCACCCGGGTTGGTAGCGGTCCCATGCCTACTGAGTTAAAGGATGAAGTGGGTAACTTAATTCGGGAACGAGCCCATGAATATGGCACTACTACTGGTAGACCTCGCCGTTGTGGTTGGTTTGACGCTGTTGCCGCTCGCTTCACCAGCCGAATTAACGGCTTTACCGGAGTAGCAATTACCCGCCTTGATATTCTTGATGTCTTTCCCCGCCTTAAGATATGTGTCGGCTATAAACTGGATAAGCAGACCATCAATTATTTCCCAGCTAGTATAACTGCTCTGGAACGGTGCCAACCTATCTATGAAGAGCTACCGGGATGGCAAGCTCCCACCAGTCATATTAACGAATATGACAAGTTACCTCCCGAGGCAAAAAAATACCTGGCCAGACTGGAAGAGCTTATTGGCTGTCCCGTCAAGCTTATCTGTGTTGGACCAAGACGAGAGCAGACGATTCATAAAACGCCTATCCTTTAGTATCACTTAGCAATATTCTGCGATTACTGCCCCTTTGGCTGTCAGAGGTGATATAAATGGAACTGAAAACCCCTCAAACAGTAAATACTGACGTATTGGTAATAGGCGGTGGCGCCGCCGGATTAAAGGCTGCTATTGAAGCCAAGAAACATGCCCTTGATGTGGTGTTATTATCGGAGTCACCAGTTGGTTTCCGCAATAATACCGCTATTTCTGGAGGTGCATTTGCTGCCAGCGGCATCTGGAAAGGTGCTGGCGATTCCCCTGAAGTATACCTCAGAGACACCATCACCGCGGGACGCCTCATTAATGACCGAAGGCTGGTGGAGATAATGACGCATGGGGCAACACAGCAGGTCTACGATTTAATGCAGTTTGGAGTCAACTTTGAGAAGCAGAATGGAGATTTAAAGCTACAGTACTCGCCTGGACATACCTATCCTAGGAATGTTGTTGGAGTGAAAGCAGGCATTAGTCTTACCAGGCCGATGCGTGAATATGCCGCCAGCATAG
Organism: Dehalococcoidia bacterium; assembly: GCA_030602665.1. Taxonomy (GTDB): domain Bacteria; phylum Chloroflexota; class Dehalococcoidia; order Dehalococcoidales; family JAUVZE01; genus JAUVZE01. Next base: position 2,046 of record JAUVZE010000005.1, on the reverse strand, counting down.
GTGTGCAATTTGAAGAGGGTATTTTGGTGACTAAGTTACTGAAGGTGGGGGATATGGTTGCAGGAGTGCTTGGGATTGACCATAACGGGCAGGTGCTTGTCTTCAAGGCTAAGTCCACCATCCTAGCCACTGGTGGAGCTGGGGAACTCTACCTCAGGTCAGATAATGCCTTAGGGACAACAGGAGACGGCTATGCCTTGGCCTATGAAATTGGTGCTTCTTTGCGGGATATGGACTTTGTCCAATTTTATCCAACTGCTCTAGGGGAATATGCTAGGAAGATTTATGACTATGGGCTACTTGTTAGCCAAGGTGCCATTATCAGAAACTCTTTGGGTGAGGACATCCTAGAGAAGTATGGCATAAAAGAGCTTAAATTAATGACTAGAGACATGTTATCCAGGGCAATGATGATTGAAATTGCTGAAAACAGGGGAATTGGGGACAACCTGGCTCTCGATTTTACTGGTATACCAGAGGAGGAGCTCAAAATAGTCCACCAATTTACCCATAGTAGATACTACCCTGAGAAAGTTCTGGTTGCCCCTACCGCTCACTTTTTTATGGGCGGGGTGGAGATAAATGAGAATTGCGAGACCGAGCTTGATGGCCTATATGCTGCTGGTGAGGTCTGCGGTGGTACTCACGGTGCCAATAGGATTGAGGGAAACGCTCTTACTGAGACGCTTGTCTTCGGTACCATTGCCGGAGACAGGGCAGCTACCAGAGCCTCCAAAATGAAGCAGATACCTGCTCCTGACAGCCAAGTGGCAGCTGAGATGGAAAGGCTAAGAGATTTAGTCTCACATCAGGGCAGAGAAAATCTCAACGAGTTGCAACAATCATTAAAGCGAACTATGTGGCACAAGGTTGGGGTAATAAGGGATGAGAAGAGCCTTGCCGATGCCCAGAGAGAAATACTTGCCTTACGGGAGCAACTACAAGCTGTATCGCCAACCGATTATCGGCAACTATCTCAAGCTATCAAGCTAGGCAATATGTTAACTGTCTCCGAGATGGTCTGCAAAGTTGCCCTAGCCAGAACCGAGAGCCGAGGCGCCCACTATCGGACTGACTACCCCGAACAAAATGATGCGCAATGGCTAAAGACGATAGAAGTTTGCTGTTACAATGGAGAGATGACTTTAAGAACCGTCCCGGTCAACAGCGATAAATAGAGATTATTTATTAACCTCACCCCCTTAATATTTATTTGGCAACCCTCCCCCTTTATCCCCCTCCCTTTATAAGGGAGGGGGAAGAATATTAAAAGAGAGGCGAAGCCTCTCTTTAACTCTCCTTGTGCTCCACTTCTCCTTAAAAGGAGAGGGGGAAGAGATTTTAGAGAGGGGCTAGCCCCTCTCTTACTTACACTCCCCCTTCCCTTATTAAGGGAAGGGGGTCAGGGGGATAGGTTGCTAAATGACCTCATAAGGAGCTTAGCTCCTTCACCTCTATACCGGCAGGTCAATGTGGTAGTTTTTCAGGGTATCTCTGATGAAGGCGGCTGTTTTTTCATCAGGCTCAGTAAGCGGTAAGCGTGGTTTGCCAACATTAAAGCCAATATAGTTCAGAGCATATTTAACCGGCATAGGATTGCCCACAATAAACAGGGCATTAATTAAGGGCAGAAGGCGGCGGTGTATGCTGGCGGCTTCGTCTATTTGGCCATTAGTAAAGCTATCAATCATTGCCCGAATCTGGTTGCCAACCAGGTTAGAGGCAACGCTAACAACACCATAACCGCCTAGGACTAGTATGAGCAGGGTATCGCTATCATTGCCACTCCAGACTAGGAAATCGTCTCTGGTGTTGCTGATAATCCGGGAAATTTGCTCTAGATTACCACTAGCTTCTTTTATCCCAATAATGTTGTCTATATGGCTTAACTTGATAACCGTGTCTGCTGATAGGTTGGCAACGGTGCGTGACGGCACATTGTACAATATACAGGGTAAGCTAGTACTTTCAGCAACAATCTTGAAATGTTGATATAAGCCGTCCTGAGTTGGCTTATTATAGTAGGGAACCACTAATAGGCAGGCA
>JAUVZE010000045.1 GCA_030602665.1 Dehalococcoidia bacterium | reverse complement strand
GTAATGCTCCATCGCCTCAGCATAGCTAAACCGAGGGAAGGGTTTTATCAGGCGCATTGCCGGTTTAATCGTCTCCACCATAGAGATAAAGAGTTCTTCAACTAGGTTGAGGATGTCCTCTTCGTCAATGAAACTCATTTCAAGGTCAAGCTGAGTAAATTCAGGCTGACGGTCAGCGCGGGTGTCCTCATCACGAAAGCACCTGGCTATTTGAAAATACTTCTCCACGCCAGCTACCATTAGTAGCTGTTTGAGTTGCTGGGGGGACTGAGGTAGTGCATAGAACTTACCGGGGTGAAGGCGGCTGGGCACCAGGTAATCGCGGGCTCCCTCAGGGGTACTCTTAATCAGGATAGGTGTTTCCACCTCAATAAATCCTTTAGCATCCAAGAAATCACGGATAAATTTTACTACTCGGTGGCGCAGGAACAGATTTTCCTTCATCCGAGCCCGCCTGAGGTCAAGATAGCGATACTTGAGGCGGAGGCTTTCCTCTACTACTTCAACATCTTCGTTTATATAAAAAGGTGGTGTCTTTGATGGGTTAAGTATATCACTATTACGGGCGATAACCTCAATCTCACCGGTGGCTAGTTTAGGGTTCTCAGTCCCCGGTGGGCGAAGGGCAACCTCACCACTAATCCTAACCACATATTCACTACGCATCTCACTGGCTATCTCATGGCATTGCGGTGCTACTTCCGGATTAAACACCACCTGAACTATACCCTCTCTGTCTCGCAGGTCAATAAATATTAATCCCCCATGGTCGCGACGTCGGTCTACCCAACCAGCCAGGGTTACCTTAAGCCCAACATGCTTTTTGTTCAGCTCACCACAGCTATGACTTTTGAGCAAAATCGTCTCCCAACCTGGAATCCGGAACGCATCGTAAATGATTATAGCTTATTAAGAGGAGTCTATTCAACTTGTGATTCTTGACAGGTAACCTCACCCCCTTAGGTTTTTTCTTGGTAACCCCATCCCCCTTTATCCCCCTTCCCCTTAATAAGGGGAAGATAATTATGATATGAACATCTTCTTATCATGTGGCTTCGCCCCTCTAAAACTCCCCTGATTACTTTCCCAGAGCAGGGAGAGTCAAAGAGAGGCTTCGCCTCTCTTACATAACCATTTCCCCCTCTCCTTGATAAGGAGAGGGGGACAGAGGGAGTGAGGTTAATAAACAATCTCAACCAGTAATTATATGTGATATGACCTTGAGGATAGGATGGCAAAATCAGGATTGTTTGCCGGCTAGAAAATCCCCCCTTGTTGTAAATTGACAGGCGGCAGGTTTAATATTATCATCTTAATGTTGGAGGGGATATAGATATGGCGAAAACGATTGAGGAAATAAATGAGAAAATAAAAGCGGGCAAGGCGGTAGTAGTCACTGCTGAAGAAATAATAGACCTAGTTAAACAGAAAGGCACTAAAAAAGCCGCCCAGGAAGTGGATGTAGTTACCACCGGCACCTTTAGTCCGATGTGTTCGTCTGGCGCCTACTTTAATATAGGACACACTAAACCACGAATAAAGCTTGGTGGCGGCCGAGCTTACCTCAATGATGTCCCGGCTTACACCGGGTTTGCCGCCACTGATATACTCATCGGGGCTAACGCCCTGCCTGACGATGACCCCAGGAATAGAGTCCACCCTGGCGAATTTAACTATGGTGGTGGGCACGTAATTGAAGAGCTTGTCTCCGGCAAGGACATCAGGCTGGTAGCCACTGCTTACGGTACGGATTGCTACCCAAGAAAAAAGCTGGAGACCTGGATTAATATCAGAGACCTTAACCAGGCAGTGCTGTTTAACCTCAGGAACGCTTACCAGAATTACAATGTGGCGGTGAACCTGTCAGATAGAACAATCTATACCTATATGGGGGTCCTGAAACCTGACCTGGGTAATATTAACTATTCTTCAGCCGGTCAGCTCTCCCCATTACTTAATGACCCCTATTATAAGACTATTGGCATTGGCACCAAAATATTCCTCGGTGGCGGGATAGGCTTTGTTGCCTGGCAGGGGACTCAGCATGCCCCGAATGTACTCCGCTCCGACAATGGGGTACCAAGAAGAGGTGCCGGCACCCTGGCGGTAATCGGTGACCTAAAGCAGATGAAACCACGATGGCTGATAGGAACGAGTATGCTGGGCTATGGTTGTACCATCACAGTAGGGATTGGTGTACCCATCCCCATACTATCTGAAGAAATCCTGAAGTACACTGCAGTAAGCGATGAGGACATTTTTGCCCCGGTGGTAGATTATTCAGGGGCATACCCCCAGATGAAATCAGATATCTTGGGTGAAGTGAGCTACGCTCAACTGAAGAGCGGCATGATAACAATTCAAGGCAAGGAGGTGCCCACTGCTTCCTTATCCAGCTACCCACGGGCGGTAGAAATTGCTAACCTGTTAAAGGAGTGGATACTAAGCGGAAAATTCCAGCTAACCAAACCAGTGGCGCCCCTTCCTGGCGTGGAATCGGGTATAACCTTTAAGCCACTAAAAGAGCGCCCGATAGAAGACTAAACCTAGCATGAAAAGAGGAGGTGTAAGGTGGTTGTTTCCAAAAGAATAGTGCTGCACTTTCCACGACGTGTGGTAGAGCGACCGATAGTATATCGTCTGGTTAAAGATTATGACCTTGAATTTAACATTCTAAAGGCTTTCTTCACACCGGAAGAAGAGGGTTTAATGGTTCTGGAATTAAGTGGAGAACAGACCGACTATGATAAGGGTATCAACTATTTGACTAAAGCCGGGGTGAGAATTCAATCGCTCAGCCAGGATGTTATTCGCAATGAAGAGAGGTGCACCCACTGTGGTGCCTGTGTAACTATTTGTCCCACCGGTGCTTTTGAACTTGACCCTTTAACCAGGCGTATCAATTTTTATAATGAGAAATGTGTGGCCTGTGTGCTATGCATTAAGGCTTGTCCGCCAAGAGCCATGGAGGTACATTTCTAACCGTGTCCGAGCCGTGAACACATCGTCATTGGCTTAGCGCGTTCGAGTCGAACTGAAGACTTATCAGCATTGTTGGTACGATGTATGAGCCGAGAACCTATCGACACTGGGTTAAAGACAAGGGCTTAATCTCTTTTAATGTGGCAGTAAAGGAGACAGATTTATATATTCGTGCCTCAAGTAACCTCCACAGAAAAGCCTATAAATTGGTATTAAAGTATCGCCGTATGCTGGAAGAGTATATTAAGCGAAATCCCGCCTTTCTCACCTCTCTGGAACCTCTCACTGTTGGTGAGGATGCCCCACGTATTGTCCAGGAGATGGCCGGGTCAACCAGCCGGGTTGGAGTTGGTCCCATGGCTTCAGTGGCCGGGGCCATAGCTGAATTTGTCGGCAATGAGTTATTAGCCTTCTCACCAGAGATAATCATAGAAAACGGGGGCGATATATTCCTGAAGAGCTTGAGGAATAGAATGATAGGGATTTATGCTGGCAAATCACCCTTAACCGGTAGGATTGGTCTGGAAATCAGTGGGGAGGAGACACCACTTGGCATCTGTACTTCCTCAGGAACAGTAGGGCATTCACTGAGTTATGGGAAAGCCGATGCGGTTATCGTGCTTTCCCCATCAACCATTCTGGCTGATGCTGCGGCTACTGCTATCGGAAACCTGATTGTCCAGCCCAGCGACATCCCCAATGGGATTGAGCTGGCTAAAGGCATTGACGGGCTAAGGGGGGTAATTATTATTAAAGATGATAGGATGGGACTCTGGGGAGAGGTAAAACTCAGCCAGATTTCTGAGTCGGGACACGGGAACCTTAACAAGATGGAATGAGGAATACATATTATGGCCAGTGTAATTGCCGTTTGTAGCAGTAAGGAAAAAGGGACCAAAAAGGAGACTGTAGCCGGGGGCATACTCAAGGAAGATTATGGCCTCATCGGTGATGCCCACGCTGATTACGGCACTAATCGGCAGGTAAGCCTGCTGGCAATTGAAAGCATTAACCAGATGCGGAGTTTAGGTCTTAATGTAAACCCTGGAGATTTTGCCGAAAACCTTACCACTAGAGGTATAGATCTTGCTTCCTTACCGCTGGGCACACGGCTGTCTGTAGGAAAAAAGATTGTCTTAGAAATTACCCAAATCGGCAAGGAGTGCCATACCGGGTGTGCCATCTTCCGTCAGGTAGGAAAGTGCCTCATGCCAAAAGAAGGGGTATTTACCAGGGTAATCCAAGGCGGGGTCGTGAAGGCGGGTGATATAATAAAGACACCGGGAGAGAGGTTACCCAAAACATAAGATGGCGGCGAGACGAGATTGCTAGACTGATTAGGGAGCTTATATGCTGACCACAGATGAACTGGAAAGGTATGAAAGGCAGATAATTATTGAGAAATTTGGGGAGGAGGGGCAAGAAAAGCTTAAACGGGCAAAGGTATTTATCGCTGGTGCTGGAGGACTTGGCTCTGCGACATCTATATACCTTATGGCAGCTGGGGTGGGAATGATGCGAATAGTTGACCACGATAGGGTTGAGCTTAGTAATCTAAATAGGCAAATTTTGCACTGGGACGAGGACATCGGCAAGTTGAAAGTTGATTCTGCTTTAGAGAAACTCAAGCGGCTAAATAAAGGTGTGGAAATAGAGGCTACAGAGGCAACGATAACAGAGGCTAACGTTTCCCAACTTGTAGCTGACTTTGATTTAATAGTTGATGCCATGGATAACCTACCGACGAGGTACGTAGTAAATAAGGCTGCTTTAGAGAGGAATATACCCCTTTTTCACGGAGCAGTCTATGGTTTTGAAGGCAGGGCTATGACTATAATCCCTGGTCAAACGGCCTGCCTAAGGTGCTTATATCGGGGAGTTTTTCCTCAGGAGAAATTTCCAGTGATTGGAGTTACCCCAGCAGTTATAGGCTGTATCCAAGCAACCGAGGTAATAAAGTATATCGTAGGAATTGGTGAACTATTGACCAATAGATTATTAATATTTGACGGGCTAGATATGAAATTCAAGGAGTTCAAAGTCAAGAAAGACCCCAGTTGTGAGCATTGTGGCCATTTGGTAACCAAGGAGTGAAGTGAGTATAAAGGTAAACATCCCTTATTTATTACAATATCTTACCAACGGCGGGAAGGTAGCTGAAGTTAATGGAAGTACGGTCGGTGAGTGCCTCAAACATCTAGCGGAACAGTTTCCTCTTATTGAGAAGGCGTTATTTGATGAGCACGGTAAACTGATTAGCTATTTGGATATTTATGTTAACGAAGAGAGCGCCTACCCAGAGGAATTAGGCAAGCCAGTTAAGCCTGGGGATGAGCTTGATATACTATTTATGATTGACGGTGGATAAGACCTGTGCTTAAAATCGGGGTTACCAAATAGAGAATCTAGTAGCTAAGTGTAAGAGGGTAGAAATGGCAAAACGACAGGTAATGCTTACCTTTCCCGAGGAACTAATTAGAGAACCAATTATCTATAATCTGGGTCAACAATTCAACCTCGTAACCAATATTCTTCGAGCTGATTTGACCGAGGACAGAGGCTGGGTAGTATTGGAACTTGATGGTAAAGAGGAGGACATTGAAACCGGAACTGCCTGGGTCATTTCCAAAGGGGTGCGGGTCGAACCAAATAGTGATGAGAGCCTTTAAGACTGGCCTGGGCTACGTGATTTCAACCACTTTCGTTTCTGGTCAAGCCGTGCCGGCTCATTGGTAGGCTTGTAACCTGCCAAGAAATCATCCTTGAAAGCGCTAAAGGTACCATCTAAGATGGCATTTCTTATTTTCTGCATCAGGTTATGAATAAAACTTAGGTTATGAATAGTAGCCAACCTATAGCCTAACAGCTCGTCACAACTAAACAGGTGGTGTAGATAAGCTGCCGAGAAGGTGCGACAGGTATAGCAATCACAGCCGGGGACAATAGGCTGCTCCATCTGACCATAGACAGCGTTTCTAATATTACGCCTGCCTTGCCAGGTAAACAAGGCACCATTTCGGGCGACACGGGTAGGCAGGGCACTGTCAAATATATCAATCCCCCTGGCTACACCCTCCAACAAATCCTCCGGGGAGCCTACCCCCATAAGGTATCGTGGCTTACTTTCTGGCAACAAAACCACCGTTTCTTCAATCACCGCTAGAGTTACCCTCTTTGGTTCTCCCAGACTCAAGCCACCAATAGCGTATCCAGAGAACCCCAGTGAGGTGAGATATTTAGCTGACCGCTGCCGAAGCTCGGGGAAGACACCACCCTGCACGATAGCATATAGTGCCTGGTCACGGCGCCTTTGAGCTCGCTGACACCTCTCTGCCCAGTGATGGGTTCTGGTCATTGCCACCTGCACTTTTTCCAGGCTATCATCATGGGCTGGGCATTCATCCAGAACCATAATAATATCGGCACCGAGGGTCTCCTGGAACTGAATAATCAGCTCCGGAGTGATAAAGTGCTCGCTTCCATCAATATGAGAGCGGAATATAATTCCGTCATCATTGACCTGGCGTAGCGCGGCTAAGCTAAATATTTGATAACCACCACTATCAGTAAGAATGGCTCTATCCCAAGCCATAAATTTATGTAAACCTCCCATCTTCTCAATCACACCAATGCCCGGTCTGAGGTAGAGGTGGTAGGTATTAGCCAGCACCATTAGCACCCTGATTTCTTTAAGCTCCTCAGGGGTCAGTGTCTTAACGGTAGCCTGACTGCCCACCGGCAGAAATACCGGCGTGGGCACAGTACCATGCGGCGTTATCAGTTCTCCGGCACGAGCTTTACTATCAGGACAGGTCTGAATTAAACGAAAGTCCACTTTACCTCCAGAACGTTACTTTAATAACCAGATATCCAGACACATAGTAAGAAATATCAAACCCAGATATGGGAAAGCCGATAGCTTATAAAGCCGCCATGCATTCTGAGAGATACCAGAAATCACCAATCGTGAAATGCCATAGACCATCATGATACCCAGCAGATTAGCTAACACCAAGTAAAGCCAGCCAAAGCCGCCGATAAAATAGAGAGCCATAGAAGCCGCATAGAGCACTAGGCCGAACACCAGCAGCACCTTTACCGCTTCCTTTACCTTTATGTTCATCGGGAAGTAGCTCATCCCAGCTCCAAGATAGTCATCCCGATTAGCCACCATAACGCTCCACACATGTAGTGGCAGCCATACCGCTATGAGCAGGCATAAAAGTATTATTTCCCAGCTAAAAGTAGGCTCAATGGCAAACCATCCCATAAGGACTGGGGTACAACTGGCAAGCACGCCTTGGGGAAAAACACAGGTTATTCTCTTTCGCCAGATTACAGCAGCGGTGGTGCCGATTAAGTCAGCCACCAAGACTAAAGGGTGCAGTTGCCAGGCCAGAGCTAAGCCAACGATAACCAAACCTATCGTCAAGGGTAACACTTTTTCTGGGGGGTAGATGCGTTTTGACGGTAACGCTCTATTTCTGGTGCGCTGCATCCGGGCATCAACATCACGGTCTAGATAATTGGTTAATCCATTAGCCCCGGCACTGGCTAGTAAAATCGTTACCAGAGCTAGAAAGAGCAAATTCAAGGGAGGATATCCATTGCCAGCAACGATGGCTGCGCAAACGCCAATAAAGGTTAATAAGCCGCTCTCCCTGGGCTTTAATACCTCAATATAGTTCTTGACCGTTTGATAAATTGTTATCTCCCCTAATCTATAGTTAGTTACCAATCCAGCTACTAAGCGGCTTAAAGCAGTGACTGGTGACACTCCGGTCAATAAAGTGGATAAACTGGCCAGGCGTTTGATTACGGCTTATGCCCTTCATCCAGATAACCCTGCAGGATAAGAGCGGCGGCTATAGCATCATCCCTGGCTTTCTTCTTGGTTTTTGGGGCGTTGGCTTCTCGCATCAAGCGTTTAGCCGATACCGTTGATAAACGCTCATCCCGGAACTCTACCGGCACTTGGGTATGCTGACACAG
>JAUVZE010000073.1 GCA_030602665.1 Dehalococcoidia bacterium | reverse complement strand
GTTAGAACTGCCTCCTTGGCAACTACTATGGGACCGGGTATAAGGCTTGACCTCAAAACTACCCTGTCCTTAAGTTCTAGCTGATACTTTTGTTAGTAGGTTAAAAATTTCTAGATGGAGGTTCAGACGGGCCTGAGATAGTGGGTGCCAATTTAGGCTTAAACTTATGCCTGCCGAGGCAAACTTGGATTGCGAACTAACAAATTTCTCCATTAAAGAAAAATTCGGTTAGTAACAAGTCCTTGTGTTTCGGCATGAGGACTTATTTTAATAATAATACTAAGAGGGATAGCTGGAAGGGGATAAAAAATGTCTAGGGAAAAGAAGGCACAGATTATTGACAGTCTACAGGAGGTTTTTTCTACGTGTAACATTGGTATCTTAACCGACTACCGGGGAGTATCAGCCCCGGAGATGACTGAGTTGCGCCGTAGTCTCAGGGAACTGGGTATTGAGTATAAGGTAATTAAGAATACCCTGGCTCGGTTCGCTGTGGAAAGGGCCGGTAGGAACGAATTGGTTAGCTTCTTTGAGGGTCCAACGGCTATTGCTTTTAGCTATGGTAATATAACTGAGCCAGCTAGAGCCTTGGCTGACTACATTCGCACCTCCAAGGCAACCATGGATATTAAGGGAGGCTTTCTAAGCGATAGGCTGCTTACCACGAAGGATGTGATGACACTGGCTACATTACCACCGAGAGAGGTATTGCTGGCCAAGATTATCGGTGGGATGCAGACCCCTACTATTAGTCTACTCAGTTGTCTTACCACCCCGATGAGGGGTTTTATGAACGTGCTACAAGCTAGGATTAAACAACTGGAGGGAGAGTAAACTGTCAGATTGTCACCCCGGTGAGGGGGTTTATGAGTGTACTACAAGCTAGAATTCAGTAAATGGAGGGAGAGTAAATGTCGGAAAATGAAGTGGAAACCACTGGTGGGGAAACAGCTACAGGGAAACGGCACGCAGAGCAAGTTACCGAGAAGCCTAAGAGAGCTAAAGCAACGGCTACCAAGCAGGAGTCTCCAGCCAAGGTGAAGGCGAAGCCAGCAGTTGACGAGATAATGGCTACTATTAAGAGTATGACCGTGCTGGAACTATCGGAGCTAGTAAAAGCTCTGGAGACCGAGTTTGGAGTTAGTGCCGCTGTCCCAGCAGTAGCCACTACTGGCGCGGCGCCGGCTGAGGCAGCAGCTCCGGCGGTTGAGGAGCAGACCGAGTTTAGCGTAACGCTTAAAGACGTAGGGGCTAATAAGATTAGTGTGATTAAGGCAGTGCGGGAGCTCACTACCTTAGGCTTAAAGGAAGCCAAGGATTTGGTGGAGAGTGCTCCAGCCACAGTCAAGGACGGGATTAATAAGGACGAGGCAACTACCATAAAGCAGAAGCTGGAAGCCGCCGGTGCCACTGTGGAGATTAAATAAGACTGGTTGAAAACAACGCTAAAAAAGCGTATAGTTATCACTAAAGGGCGCTCCTAGCGGGAGAAGTGGGTATGCCTGAGCATAACTACTTTATTTTGATGGGTATGGGTGGTTTGTTTGTTATCCTTGGTATAGCCTCAATTTTCTGGGGCAAGGGGGAGGAGAAGAGCTACTACGATGCCCTGTCTAGTCGCCCCGATGCAAGGGAGTTCTTAGAGCACGAGCCAGAGCGCCCTGAACCCGGGGCACTAAAGATAGGTGGCTGGATAGCCATTGCTATCGGCTTACTTATGCTGGTGATGGGTGGTGCCTTCTGGCTCTGGAGTTAAGACTCTATCAACCCCACCCTCTATCCGTTTTTAAAATGGGAATCTATATGCCTAGCTCTTCCCCGACCAGAACCACATTTATCCGGTCCTTCTCCGGAATCATGGTGCCTTCAATAATCACGGTGTAATTACAGATTCTATAGTCGTGGCGGCAGTCAACGCAGCTACCTGTCCTGACGCAAGGTAAATCACCCCACTCCGGTCGGTGATGTTTCAGGTAGTGTCGCTTGGCATTCATTGGTGCCGCCGTCACACGAATCCGCTCCAGGGCTTCGTTTACGTCCTTGACAATCTTGTTGGCACCAGCAACAACAATTACTTTTTCTGGTCCAAATATCATCGCTGAAACCCGGTTCCCCCAGCCATCAGTATTGACCAGTTTGCCATCAAGGGTGACAGCATTTGTGCCGACTAAGAATACATCAGTGGAAAAGATTTCTCTGGCTATTTTCCACCTGTCTTCTCTTTCGGCAACAATATAGAAACCGTCGGCATCTTTCTCAAGCGGGTCAATAACCTTATTTTGGTTACGCTTTATAAGTTCAGGAATCACCCCTACTTGGTCTACGCTGACCGAGTCCCCACGACCAACCACCGCCCCCGGGGGAATCATCTCCAGAATAGTGGAAAGCGCCTCCTGTCGACTGGGAACATACTGAGCGCTTATATTCTTCTTTTTGAGGTTGGTTACCACTATTTTGGCCCGGGCTTCATAGAGCCATTTCCTCTCTTGACTAATATCCGTCTCGTCTATCATAGTTCTCCTTTCCCCTCTGTCCTTCGGCTGAGTTACACCATCCGTCTTGGTCTATACTGGATGGCTTCAGCCAGGTGATGAGCTTTAATTATATCAGCGTTTTCCAGGTCAGCGATGGTGCGAGCCAGTTTAAGGATGCGGTGGAAGGCACGGGCAGAAAGGTAGAGCTGTTTCATGGCTGCCTTGAGTAGGCTCTGGGCTTGCTCTTCCGCCTGACAAAACTCCCTGACCTCGGCTGGTGTCATTTCAGCATTACAGGTTAGTGGGGTTTCCTCAAAGCGCTTCTGCTGCCGGGAGCGGGCAGCTTTAACCCGGGCTTGAACTGCTTCTGACCTCTCACCTAACCGGTCATCAGCCAACTTTTCATAGTCAATGTGGGGCACCTCAACAAATATATCAACCCGGTCAATGAACGGTCCGCTGATGCGCTTTTGATACCGGGAAACCAGACTGGCAGGGCAGGTGCACTGTCTAAACGGGTCGCCGTAGTAGCCACAGGGGCAAGGGTTCATGGCCCCTACCAGCATAAAGTTGGACGGGAAGGTTACGCTGCCATGAGCCCGGCTGATAGTAATTACCTTATCTTCCAGAGGCTGGCGCAATATCTCAAGCAGCGAATGACCAAACTCAGGAAGCTCGTCTAGGAATAAAACCCCCCGGTGACTGAGGCTTATTTCACCCGGCTTGGGCCAATGTCCGCCACCCACCAAGCCAGCATTGGAGATGGTGTAGTGTGGGGAACGGAAGGGGCGGTGTCTGATTAGGGGGGTATCTGATGGTAGCAGACCGCTCACACTGTATATCTTGGTAACCTCCAGGGCTTCCTCAGTGGTCATTGGTGGCAGTACCGAAGGAAGCGACCGTGCCAGTAAGGTCTTACCGCTGCCCGGTGGCCCACACATTATCACATTATGCCCGCCGGAGGCAGCTACCTCCAGGGCTCGCTTAACATGCTCCTGCCCTTTAATGTAGGCTAGGTCGGTGACTAGTGAAGCCGGAGGGGTGTACTCTTGAACCTCACCGGGCGTATACTCTGGGGCTGGTATTTCCCCCCGGAAATAGCTAACCAGGTGGGATAAAGAGGTAACGGGAATGATTTTAATGCCTTCTACTAAGGATGCCTCTTTAGCATCGGCATCAGGCACAATAATGGTAGATAGCCCTTCATGGTGAGCTAGGGCGACCATCGGTAAGACTCCGTTGGTATGGCGTAAATTACCGTCTAGGGACAACTCACCGAGGAGGATAGTCTGGGAGACATCAGCACATACCTGCTCCGAACTGAGAAGGATACCAACAGCAATGGGTAAATCATAGGCTGGACCGGCTTTCTTGAGGTCAGCCGGGGCAAGATTAACCACAATGCGCTTCATCGGGAAAGCAAAGCCAGAGTTGCGGATAGCGGCTCGTACCCTCTCTCTGGCTTCCTGTACAGCAGCGTCAGGCAGGCCAACAATAGTGAATGAGGGTAGTCCGGGAGAAATATCAACCTCAACCTCGACAATCGCCCCTTCCAGTCCGACTACAGCGCAGCTTACTACCTTAGCTAGCATAATTCATCATACACTATATCATAAATCTGTGTCCGTGTGGAATGTAGTTACGATTTTGGAGAGGGGAGGTTCTTCTGAGTTTCAGTGGGAACTTCTTAATGAGCTGCCACTTATCTAGCGGCTAACTTAGCCATTATTCTAGTCCCTTCATAAGCTGTAACAAGCACCCGAGGTCGCTACTAACCAACTAGCGTCTTTTTCGTTATAATCAAGAAGGAGTATTTATGAGGAAGTGTCAATCTGGCAAAATATTTGGCTAGCACAAAGTGAATCTTGCTTGAAATTCACCAGCATTTTATCTAAAATGATACAAAAGTCACATACAATATACTTATTGTGAATATTGAGGTATGGATGAATAGCTGTAACTTTAAAGCCGTGTAAGGTGAGGGTTTTGGTGATGAATCTCTTAGAGGGTCGGGTAATGCTGGATATTTACCGCGGTTATGGTGTAAAATATACTATATCACCTGCACCATTTTTATAGCCCAGTAATCCTGATGCGGTGAAGGAGCCTATAAGTGTTGAAAGATGGTGATATCAACTTGACCTGCCGCCAATGCGGTAGAGAATTTGTGTTTACCAAGGCTGAGCAAGAGTTCTATGAACTGAAGGGTTTCACCTCCCCCAGCCGCTGCCAGGAGTGCCGCTCAACCAAACAAAACCAGCCTCACCATCTTGTTTGCTCTCAGTGTGGAACTGAGCTAGAGAAAGGGGCATCCATCTACTGTACTGCTTGCCTGGCAAGCGCTCACCTTGAGTTTGAGCTAAAAACCAAGCAAAGCCAAAAGGCAGCTAGTGCGGCGCACACAAAGCTACTGGCTAGTGAATCTCAGAAAGCAGAACTCGCCGAGTCACTTCGCCAGAAGGGGCAACTGGTAGCGGAGATGGAGCTGAAGGTTAATAGTTTAAACCAGGATTTAGATAAGGCGCATCAATTCCAAGCTACCCTAGGGTCGCTTCAGCCAGCACTAAATGAGATAGAACAAAGACTGGAAGCTTTGGAGCACGCTCAGAATAAAATTAACGAGAGAATGCTCCAAGTTGTTGAGAGAATGCACGAGATGTATGAGAATACTGGCCTATTGGAAATAATCAAACGCAGCCTGAGACACTCTCAAGGGCAAGGCACCTAGCCGAAATGAAGCTTACCTTAGCACTTCATATCAAGTAAATACCCAGTAGAAAGTCAACGGGGGCACCAGCCACCACCATGTTATTTAGCGGTTACAGTGCCCTTTCTTGCGTCTCACTAGTTCCTACCCAGTATGTTATTTTAAGGCTGTTTCACGTGTTGTGACTCAGAGTTTAGTCCTCGTTTGAGACTTTGTCAATACCACTAGGGGCAGCTTGAAGGGGCTTTACCCCCTCTTTTTAATATCCGTCCCCCTCTCCTTTGAAGGAGAGGGGGACACAGGGGGTGAGGTTGATTAACAATCTCTACAGGCTTGCTGTGCTTTAGGCCCAGTGTTACAATGACAATTGTAGGGCAAAGGTGTTGTAAGGAAGATATGCCACTGGATTCGATAATTATTAAAGGGGCTCGCGAGCACAACCTCAAAAATATTGATGTGGTTATCCCTCGGGATAAGTTGGTAGTCATTACCGGGGTCTCCGGGTCGGGTAAGAGTTCGCTGGCATTTGATACCATCTATGCCGAAGGGCAGCGGCGCTACGTGGAATCCCTAGCTGCTTATGCCCGCCAGTTTCTGGGCCGGATGGAAAAGCCTGAGGTTGATTATATTGAAGGGTTGAGCCC
>JAUVZE010000042.1 GCA_030602665.1 Dehalococcoidia bacterium | reverse complement strand
TCTCCCCAAATTCTTCTAGTAAGGCATAATCCATGTTGCACTTAATTTCTTGGTTTAGGTCTTTCTTTTCCTTTGCCAACTTTATTCTCAGGAGGGTCTCCTTCTTTAGCAAAAGCATGTGTTTGCGTCTTCTTTCTTCTTTAGATAGCGGCTTGTCAGAGTCAGGCAGCTTATCTAGGCTCTCACTTGTATTCTGAAGTTTCTGCTGTAGTTCTTCATCTGTCATAATTCTATCTTCCGCAGCATTTTTTGTATTTCTTGCCGCTGCCGCAGGGGCAGGGGTCGTTGCGACCTATCTTTTTGCTGGTTACCCTTAGGGGTTGTTTCTGGCCACCACCAGCACTACCAGCGGCGACCTGAGCCATGGGTGATGGGGCTTCCTTTCGGACAAGGCTGACATGATATATCGTATGCACCACATCGTGTTGAATAGTGGACAGGAGGTCCTGGAACCGGTTATGACCCTCTCGCTTATAGGCGACCAATGGGTCGCGCTGACCTACTGCCATTAGTCCTATCCCCTGTCGCATGTCCTCCATCACGGTCAGGTGCTCCACCCAAAGGTTATCTATCATGCGAAGCATCATCAGCCGCTCCAGCACCCTCATATTATCTGAACCTAATTCCTTCTCCCGCTCCTCATAATGAGCCTCTGCCAGCTCAGTCAGCTTGTCTTCAATCTGTTTCGGCTTGAGCTGGGAAAGGGCACTAGCATTGACCGCCGGTGGCAAGGGGAAAATGGTAACTACATCAGCTATTAAGCCCTCCACGTCCCAGTCTACGCCACGCTCATCACCAATACGGGCGGCCACCATACCCTCTATCTCTTCTCTAACCATGGACAGAATGTTTGTCTTAAGGTCGGCACCACCTAATATCTTTTTTCGCTCGCCATAAATAACCTCACGGTGCTTGTTGACCACATCATCATATTCCACCAGGTGCTTACGCATATCAAAATGGTAGCCCTCAACCCTTTTTTGTACGTCGGTGATAGCTTTAGTTAGTAGTGCATTCTCAATAGGGGTGTCCTCGTCCATCCCGGCCCACTGCATAAAGCCCTTAATTCGGTCACCACCGAAGCGGCGCATAATGTCATCCTCTAAGGAGACGTAGAAACGAGTGCTTCCCGGGTCACCCTGCCGCCCGGCCCTACCCCGGAGCTGGTTATCAATTCGCCGTGCCTCGTGACGCTCAGTGCCGATAATATGCAGCCCACCAAGTTCAATCACCTGGTCGTGTTCTGCCTGCCACGCCGGCTTATCTCCGTTAGTCGGTTCTTTCCCACCAAGGACAATATCAACGCCCCGCCCGGCCATATTGGTGGCTACAGTTACTGCCCCCGGCTGCCCGGCTTGGGCGATGATACCCGCCTCCTTCTCATGATATTTGGCATTAAGCACCTGATAGGGTATACCCTTCCTCTTCAGCAGGTCACTCAGGTATTCCGACTTTTCAATTGATACCGTGCCAATTAGCACCGGGCGTCCTTCTTTATGAAGCTGCTCAATCTCACGCACCACCGCCTTAAATTTGGCATTCTCATCCCGGTAAATCTGGTCAGGAAAGTCTTCACGAATCATTGGCTCATTGGTAGGTATAACCAATACTTCAAGTTTATATATCTTGTGGAACTCCTCGGCCTCGGTGATAGCCGTGCCGGTCATCCCGGCTAATTTCTCATACATCCGAAAATAATTCTGGATGGTAATGGTGGCAAAGGTCATGCTCTCCCGTTGAACCTTAACATGCTCCTTGGCTTCTATTGCCTGGTGAAGTCCCTCAGAATAGCGGCGACCAAACATAAGTCTGCCGGTGAACTCATCAACGATGATAACCTGGCCATCCTTGACCATATAGTCACGGTCTTTTTTATACACTACATGAGCTTTAAGAGCGCTGTCCAGATAGCGAGTCAGAGAGTGGTTTGCCGGGTCATAGAGGTCTGCCGACTTTAGCAGCCCTTCCCTCTTGAGCATCCTCTCCATAGCGGTAATGCCGGCATCGGTCAGGTTCACGGTGCGTGTTTTTTCCTCTACGGTGTAATCCTGCTCCTGACGCAAGCGAGGGACAAGTCGGGCAAAGACATGATATTTCTGGGCTGCCTCCTCAGCCTGACCACTGATTATAAGTGGCGTGCGGGCCTCATCAACCAGGAGATTATCTACTTCATCAACAATAGAGTAGTTTAGCTTACGCTGTACATAACGAGACAAATCAACGACCATATTGTCCCTGAGGTAGTCAAAACCGAATTCACTACTGGTACCGTAGGTGATATCAGCCTGATAGGCCTCAGCACGAGAGATAGGGCGAAAATGCTGCCACTGCTGAGCCTCTGAATCAAAGCTGGGGTCATAAAGGCGGGCGGGGGTATGTTCATCTGGGGTCTGCTGAGGGTAAATACTGGCAACGCTTATCCCCAGGGCATGGTAGATAGGACCCATCCAGTAGGGGTCTCGCCGAGCCAGGTAGTCGTTAACGGTAACCAGGTGGCACCCCTGACCGGTAAGAGAGTTGAGATAAAGGGGGAGGGTAGCCACCAGGGTTTTACCCTCGCCGGTTTTCATCTCAGCGATTTTCCCCTGGTGAAGGACAATGCCGCCCAAGAGCTGCACGTCAAAGTGGCGCTGACCTATAGTCCGCTTGGCGGCTTCACGGACAGCAGCAAAGGCTTCGGGCAAAAGCTCGTCAAGCGAGCTACCAGCGCTAAGTCGAGTCTTAAACTCATCAGTCTTGGCACGAAGCTCATCATCGCTGAGTTTCTCAAATTCAGGCTCCAGCTCATTTATCCGCTCTACGAGCGGCTGCAGCCGTTTCAGTTCCTTCTCATTGGAATCACCCAGACCACCCAGCCATTTAAGCACGACCTTCCCCCACGATTAGTCTCCTTGCCTTCTCTGCCCCTGACTGCCTGACCATAACCTTAACTTCGCCCATCCCATCAACAGCAAACACATGCACTGAAGGAGCAGCATGTGACTTTAGGAAACAACATATCCCGTTGCTCTCAAGCAAGCCCTTAATAACCTGCGCTTCCAGCTCACCTGCCGCCTGATACACCTCTACCAATTCTTTACCCTTACTCAAACATTGCTCCTATTGATAGCCCAGTATGAATGCGGTGGATGGCTTCACCTAGTAGTGGGGCTATGGGCAGGACGGTAATCTTATCCAATTTTCTCTCATCCTTAACCGGCACGGTATCGGTGACTACCACCTCCTTCACCGGGCACGAAGCTATTCTCTGGATAGCTAGGTCCGAGAATACCGGGTGGGTGCAGCAGGCATATACTTCTTTGGCACCCCGCTCCTGTAAGGTGGAAACGGTGTTTACTAGAGAGCCGGCAGTGTCTATCTCATCGTCAACGGTAAGAGCCACCTTCTCCTCCACCTCACCGATGACATTTAGTGTCTCCGTCTGACCAACATTGCCCAGACGCCTCTTTTCCATAATCGCCAAGGGGGCATTAAGTTTAGCTGCTAAGTCACGCGCCCGTTTGGAAATACCGATGTCAGTAGCCACCACCACTAGGTCATCAAAGGTTTTGTCGGCAAAATAACGGCTTAATATGTTGAGAACCGTAAGCTCATCAACGGGTATGTTAAAAAAGCCCTGAATCTGTTCGGCGTGCAAATCCACAGTAAGTAGTCGATTAGCACCAGCCACAGTGAGTAGGTCAGCAATTAATCTAGCCGTTATCGGTACCCGGGGTTGGTCCTTCTTATCGGTGCGACCATAAGCATAATAAGGAATTACGGCGGTAATGCGTCCGGCTGAGGCTCTCTTCAGGGCATCAAGCATAATCAAGAGCTCAACCAGGTTCTTATTGACTGGAGAGGAGAGGGGCTGAATAACAAAGGTGTCTCGCTGGCGAACATTCTCCAGAATGCGAACAAAGATATTCTCATTACTGAACTCAAAGACCTCACACTTACCTAAGGGTATGCCCAGATATTCAGCGATTGCCTGGGCTAGAGCTGGGTAGGCATTGCCGGTGAATACCTTTAACTCATCCATTAACTATTACCCCCTTTAGAAACCTTTAACTCATAGCATATACATTATAACACGATTGTTTATCCACCTCACCCCCCTTTCCCCCTCTCCTTCAAAATTGACTTGACATATAAGTAATGCTATCATAATCAAAAGGTTAGCTTTTTCCACAGGTTAACTGGCTGAGATGTCAGGGCTAAGCGAGCTTTATCAAGAAATTGCCGTTTGTCAGCGGTGCCAGCTAGCTAAATACCGAACCAGAACGGTACCCGGCGAAGGTAAAGAAGATGCCGAGATAATGTTTATTGGCGAGGCACCAGGCTGGCACGAAGACCAACAGGGGCGCCCCTTTGTTGGCCCAGCGGGATTATACCTAGACCAGTTGTTGGCTTCTATTGGTTTACGGCGTGAGCAGGTTTATATTGCCAATGTGATTAAGTGCCGGCCGCAGGGAAACCGCGACCCCCTACCTGCTGAAATACTTGCCTGCCGTCACTGGCTGGAGCGCCAGATTGAGCTAATCTGTCCCAAGATGATTGTAACCCTGGGACGTTACTCAATGGCAATGTTCTTTCCCGGTAAGAGCATAAGCAAGATTCATGGCACTGCCCAGAAGCGGGATGGTATTATCTATTTTGCTATGTATCACCCGGCGGCAGCTCTTCACCAGCAGAGCCTACGCCGCGCCATAGAGGAGGATATGCTTAGAATTCCACAACTCCTGGCTCAGGCAGAAAGTATGACTGAGACCGATAAGAAACCAAAGCAATTAAACATGTTTGAGGCTTAAATTTATGAGTAAACCAAGATTAAGAATAATCCCCCTCGGGGGAGTAAGTGAGATTGGCAAGAATATGATGGTGATGGAATATGAGGATGACATTATCGTCATTGATGCTGGACTTATGTTCCCTTCAGAAGAAATGCTAGGCATTGACCTGGTAATCCCTGATATTAGCTATCTACTGGAAAGGCGGGAGAAAATAAAGGGCATAATCATTACCCATGGTCATGAGGACCATGTTGGTGCCCTGCCCTACCTATTGCCCCAGCTTAATGTGCCGGTGTATTCAACCAAGCTTACCCACGGACTTATCTCAGTCAAGCTGAAGGAGCGAAAGGCACTCACCGGAGCCGAACTCAAGGTAATATCGCCCGGGGAGCAACTTATATTGGGGAAATTCAAGGTTGAGCTTTTCCCGGTTTGCCACAGCATACCTGACTCGGTAGGTCTAATCATATATACGCCAGTGGGCACGGTGGTTCATAGTGGCGATTTTAAACTTGACTATACGCCAGTTGATAGTAAACCAACTGACCTATCTCGGCTGGCTCAGCTGGGCGCCCAAGGGGTCTTGCTTCTCCTCTCCGACTCCACCTATGCTGAGCTACCCGGCTATACCCCCTCAGAAAGGTTGGTTGGTGAAACCCTAGACCATATTATGGCTGATGCATCAGGCAGGGTGATTGTAACTACCTTTTCCTCACTAGTCTCCCGTATTCAGCAGGTTATTGATGCTGCGGCTAAACATCAGCGTCGTGTCTTTATCGTTGGGCGTAGCATGAGCGATACGACACGCATGGCATTGGAGTTAGGCTATCTTAATGCCCCTGATGGGATATTGGCTCGGCTTGATGAACTCCATGGCTTACCACGTAATAAGATTGTCTTTGTTACCACCGGTAGCCAGGGGGAGCCAACCTCAGCTCTGGTTCGTATGGCTAATCGGGACCACCGCCAACTTCATATCATGCGGGGTGATACCGTGATTATTTCCGCCACCCCAATTCCGGGCAATGAATCACTAATCAACCGAACAGTGGATAGCCTGTTCAAACAAGGAGCACAGGTGTTATATGATAAGGTGGCACCGGTTCACGTCCATGGGCATGCTAGTCAGGAGGAGCTAAAACTGTTGCTAAATTTGGTCAAGCCCAAGTTCTTTATGCCTATCCATGGTGAATATCGCCACCTGAGTTTTCACGCCAAGTTAGCCGAATCAGTAGGTATCTCCAAGGATAATAGTTTTGTACTGGAGGATGGTGATATCCTTGAGCTTAGCCCACAGATGGCCAAGATAACGGACAAGGTTAGTGCCGGCAACGTGTACGTAGATGGTCTGAGTGTAGGCGACGTTGGCAGTATAGTTCTTCGTAATCGGAGGATGCTATCACGGGATGGAATAGTAGTGGTAATTATCGCACTTAATCGGCAGACTGGTAAACTGGTGGGGCGCCCTGACATTGTATCACGAGGTTTCGTTGATACCAGAGAGTCTAAAGATATGCTAGATGAGAGTCGTGATGCCGTAGCCCGAATCCTGGACCGTGGGGGTACCCATCCGGCTGATTGGGGTTTTATCAGCACTAAGGTGCGAGATACACTAAATAAGTTTTATTATGAGCGAACTAGACGCCGCCCAATGATTCTTCCATTTATGGTGAAGGTATAATTATTCACCAGAGGGTGACATGGCTAAGCGTAAATCTAATATTAGGCATAGAGCCAAAGGTGCTAGCGATAAATCTAGAATAAAGCCGGCGAGAAGGTCGCTTTTAGGTAGGCTATTTCATTTTTTGGTATCACCCCTGGTACGGCGGCTTATACTGCTGGTCGCTATTGTCGCCGTTTTATTCTGGCAGTGGTCAGCACTGACTTCGTGGGTGGCTAGTATTAAGGATAGCGCCCTAGAGCTGTTTGGCTGGGGGCTAGTCCTCATAGCCATAGCCGTTATAATCATAATTGGGATGCTCTGGCGGCGGCAGTTATCAGCTTTGGCTCGTCGCTGGAGGCTCTATCAGTGGAATAAGTGGCTAGGCGCTATCGCCTTCATTCTGACTATCTGGGGAGCACTAGCCCTCTTTAAACTGGGAGGTAGTTTTGGTCTGGCTATCATTGGTCAGGATATTGTTGACTACCCAGTTTGGGCTAGCCTGCTTCACCTGCTGGGATTAGTTATCCTAGGCGTTATTCTAGTCGCCCCTGTGGCCTGCTTCCGCTTGGTTGCTAGCTTATTTTCATGGCTGGGTAGACTGTTTAAAATGCCATCCCCCCCTCCCAGACCGACTATGGAGGAACCTCAACTACCTCTTCGCCCACCAACCTATACTAGGCCTACCACCGCTGAAAAAATAACGCCACCACAAGTTTTAGTGCCGCCTGAAATCCCTAAAAGAGAACCGGAAACTGGAGCGCCCACCCCAGTGCTTACCCCTACCCAGGCACAACAAGAATTGCGTCAGGTGGCTCAAGAGGTGTGGAAGAAATATGGTGAGTCACCAGCCTTAATCATTGTTGATGGCTGGCGATTACCACCAATTGATATTCTGGATAGGGCTCCTGAAGTTGAGTTTGGTCAGTCTGATAATGTGCAAAGAGCTAGGTTACTAGAGGAGGCGCTGGTCAGTTATGGTGTTGAGGCTAAGGTGGTGCAGATAAATGCTGGGCCAACGGTTACCCAGTTTGGTGTGGAGCCGGGCTGGGACAGGAAGATGAAGGAAATAAGGGAGAGGGACAGGGATGGAAATATTAAGGTCAGGCTGGAGGAGGTCTCCAAGACCAGGGTTAAGGTGGAGAGAATTACCTCATTGGCTAACGACCTGGCCCTTGCCCTGGCGGCACCCAGTATCCGGATTGAAGCCCCGGTGCCAGGCAAATCGGTAGTTGGAGTTGAGGTGCCAAACACGATTTCTGGATTGGTAAGTGTCCGAGGGGTAATTGAGACCAGCGCCTTTCAGAAAATAGTAGGCAAGTCTAAGCTGTGCCTAGCACTAGGTAAGGGTGCTGGTGGTGAGGCAGTAGCCGCCGACCTGTCTAGAATGCCCCATCTGCTTATTGCTGGGGCTACCGGCAGTGGCAAGACGGTTTGCCTGAATTCTATTATCTGCTGCCTGCTAATGCATAACACGCCCAACGATGTCCAGTTTATTATGGTTGACCCCAAGAGGGTAGAGTTGACTCCATTTAACAGCATCCCCCATCTGGCAACACCGGTTATAGTTGATACCAACAAAGCCTTGCGTACACTCCGCTGGCTTAACCAGGAGATGGATAAGCGGTACCAAAAACTGGCCACTACTGGAGTCCGTAACATTGAAGTTTACAATAGGAGCAAGCCAGGGGAAGAGAGGCTCCCGTATCTGATACTAATCATTGACGAGCTGGCCGACTTAATGATGACCGGTTTTGATGAAGTAGAGCATATCCTGTGCCGATTAGC
>JAUVZE010000075.1 GCA_030602665.1 Dehalococcoidia bacterium | reverse complement strand
TTCGTATTCCTTCTCAACTCCTTCCAGCCCGGCAGCCAGCATCACGCTGAAGGCAAGATAGGGGTTGCAGGCGGGGTCAGGAGACCTGAACTCTATCCTGGTGGCCTTTTCCCTGCCTGGCCTATACTCAGGGACTCGAATCAGGTCAGAGCGGTTCCGCCGCGCCCAGGAGAGGTACACCGGTGCCTCGTAACCAGGGACCAGCCGCTTATAGGAATTAATCCACTGATTGGTGACAGACGTGATTTCGGGAGCATTCTTGAGTAGCCCGGCTATATAGTACCTAGCTATCCTAGAAAGGTGATACTTATCATCTTTGTCAAAGAAGGCGTTGCGGTCACCCTTGAACAGTGACTGGTGGACATGCATGCCGCTCCCGTTGATACCAAAAACCGGCTTAGGCATGAAGGTGGCATAGACCCCGTACTTTAGAGCAACCTCTTTTACCACCAGGCGGTAGGTCATCACGTTGTCAGCCATGGTCAGAGCATCAGTATACCTCATGTCTATCTCGTGCTGGCTGGGAGCAACCTCGTGATGGGAATACTCGACACCGATGCCCATCTCCTCCAGGATGATTACTGTTTCTCTCCTCAGGTCAGTAGCGGCGTCCCGGGGGGTCATATCAAAGTAGCCCCCTTGATCCAGGGGTTCAGTTCCCTTGGAGTCCTGAAAGTAGAAGTACTCCAGCTCCGGCCCCACATAGAAGGTGTAGCCCATGTCGGCTGCCCGTTTCAGGTTTTTCTTCAGGACACACCTGGGGTCGCCCTCAAAAGGCTCACCACCGGGTTTCAAAATGTCGCAAAACATTCGGGCTACAGTATGGTGCTCTTGGGGTCCCCAGGGGAGCAGCTGGAAGGTATCAGGGTCGGGAAGAGCCACCATATCGCTTTCGTCAATACGGGCAAACCCTTCAATTGAGGAGCCGTCAAAACCCATCCCCTCTTCCAGAGCACCTTCCAATTCCTCAACGGTAATGGCAAAGCTCTTTAGGAACCCCAGGATATCAGTAAACCACAGCCTGATGAACTCCACACCATGCTCTTTGGCCATCTTGAGGACATATTCTTTGCCTTCCTCTCTGCTTCTACTCCCCATCTTTTAAACCTCCCTTTTATACAGCGTTCTCGCCTTATTATATAGTGTTCTCGCTTTCCTCGCCAGTCCTGATGCCTACCACGTTATCAATCGGGAGGGCAAATAGCCCTTTTCCCTTAGATTCGTATCGGTATTCCCCGCTTTGCCAGGTATTCCTTAGTCTCCCGAATCGTATAAATTCCATAATGGAAGATGCTGGCAGCCAGAACAGCATCCGCCTTGCCCAAAACCAGAGCTTGATAAAGGTCTTCCAGATTGCCGGCACCATAATCAACTATGACAATCACTTTATCTTCACCTATTCAGAATTTTAACATAAAACATCGTCTCAGTCTCTACGGATACCAGTGCTTCATTAGGGCAACTACTGACACCGGCCAGCATGTCCGGTATGTCTATCATCACCAATCACTTCCAACGTTGCTGTGCATTAAGCTAAAGGAGAACCAAAGCTTTTTTCTGCTCTTTGACAGGGGCCCATCTCATTCAGGGAAAATCGGTGAAAAAGTTCTGTCCAGCAAAATAGAGTTAATGTAATTATGATGGTATAATGAGATTGAACACTACACGGGGGTTTAAGGTCTGGAAGCAATAGAAATAGCCCGCAAGGCAGTAGAAGCTGCCAGTGATAAGCAGGCAGCTGACATTGTGCTGCTGGATGCCCAGGGGGTATGTAGCTTTGCCGATTACTTTGTGATATGCAGCGGTGATAGCGGGAGGCAGATGCAGGCCATTTATGATGAGGTTGGGCACACGCTAAAGAAGGAGGGTATTCTACCTCATCACCATGAAGGTACGGTGAACTCAGGGTGGCTCCTGCTTGATTTTGGCAATGTTATTGTGCATATCTTTGCTCCCCTTGAGCGGGAATACTACCAACTGGACAAGCTGTGGAGCCAGGCTACACCTATCATCAGAATTCAATAGTCAGGTTTATATACTGGACAGTTGAAGTTCCAATTTACTGAATTCACCCACAGTGGTCTTCAAGTGTAAATCTCGTCCTTAGAGAAAAACAGTTTGACTTCCTTTTCCGCAGTCTCCACCGAATCAGAGCCATGAACCGAATTGCGTCCTATATCCAGACCGAAATCACCCCTAATAGTTCCGGCTTCAGCCCGGGCTGGGTCAGTAGCTCCCATCGTTTTTCTGATTACCTCCACCGCCTTTTCCCCCGCAAAGACAATGGCAATTATTGGGGTAGAGCTAATGTAATTCACCAAATCGTCAAAGAAAGACTTATCTCTGTGAATAGCGTAGAGTTGTTGAGCTAGTACTCTATCCAAGTGAAGCATCTTAATAGCCACCATCTTGAGCCCTTGCCTCTCTAAACGAGTAATAATAGTGCCAACTAAACCTCTTTGCCTGGCATCAGGCTTAATAAGAACTAAAGACCGTTCCATTTTTAAGCTCCCTTTTAAGTTGGTCATTGTCAACCTATCCCTCTTGAAGACGCTTATCTATGGTAGCACAGCCTGCTCTCAAAGCGCCATAGAGAGCAATTATCAACCTCAGCCTCTTTAGGTTACTTGACAACCCCATCCCCCTTTGCCCCCTTCCCCTTGCTAAGGGGAAGGGGGATTGGTTACATAAGAGAGGCTTCGCCTCTCTTTGACTCTCCGTTGGTGTTTTTCTCCCTCAACCTTCCCTTAAGGGTTCAAGAGTCTGCTCCAAGTCATCCACTGTTACCGCTTCCAGTGTGTCAACTACTAGGTCGGCCTCCATCAGACTCATCCTGGGGTGAGTATTGGTTACCGCCAGGCAGTGCATCCCGGCTCTTTTGGCGGCGGTAACGCCAGCTACCGCGTCCTCAATCACGATGCAGCTCCCTGGTGCCACTCCCAATTTCTTTGCCGCTAGCAGGAAGCCCTGAGGACTGGGCTTGCCCTCCCTAACCTCCCTACCCCAGACAATGGCCTGGAAGCAGTTGCTTATACCTAGACCTTTAAGAACCAGCTGTATATTCTCTACCGGGGCTGACGAAGCCAGGGCTATACTAAAACCGTGTTCCCTTAGCGATTTTATTAATTCTATTGCTCCGGGTAGCGGCTTTATGTTGTCTCTTACCCTGGAGCGAAAGTCCTCCTCTTTCTCACTAACAATGGCATCTATTTCACTCTGCGATAAGCTTTCGCCGAGAATATCTCTGATTATGGTGTCATTCCTCTGACCAAAGTTACGCCTGAAATCGGCCTCAGTAAATTCAACTCCCCGTCTCTTGAAGACCTGTTGCCAAGCCTTAAAGTGATAGGGAGCAGTATCAGCAACTACCCCGTCCATGTCCCAAATGACTGCCTTAGCCTTGCTGGTAACATCGGTTATCTCGTCTGCCTTTATGACGAGGTATGTGGATATGCATTCAGCTATTAGGGTACCATCTCTGGAGGTTATAGCTGCTTTGGCTTCAACCCGTTTTCCGGTCTTTTTGGTTATAGACCCGGTAATAATCAAGGGCTCATCTATTAAGGCAGGGTGTCTAAACCGTGTCTCCATTTTGGTGGTGACGGGGTTCATACCTTCAAATAGCATGGCCCAACCTGCTGCCTCGTCAAGCATAACGGCAACAATACCTCCGTGGACAACGCCTCGCCAGCTTTGATAGAGCTCCGTTGGAGTAAATTCCGCCTTGGCTGTTTTGCCATCCCACTTGAAACTCAATTTCAACCCGATAGGATTAGTCTGCCCACAGCCAAAACACGCACCGTATTCCCCGCTCACTATTTGTTGCCAAGTTGCCATTTTTACCTCCATTCTATTCGGTGCTTGGGTTTAGTAATTGGTGGACGTCTGAGGTACAGTGGCTGTAAAGTGGCAGGGTTATCATAATTACCGGCCTCTAACCGCTGTTGCCCCAGCTCAGCTAAAAAGCCGGCTCGCCGAAGTCTAGTAGCTGGAGGTGGTATTACGGCTCTTTGCCTGAGCTGCTCTCTTAGCTGGGTGACAATAAATGGCGTAAATTCCCCGCAAAATATAGTTTTGGTGGTTATCTGCGAGCATAGAGCTTCAACCGTGGTTATGTGCTCGGCAGCGAGTCTAAGCCATTTATTGTATTTCTTCTGGTATATGGCGGTAGCAATCTCCCCTCTACCAGCATTAAGTATTGGGCAGACGGGCAAGCCAGTTTCAGCATGCTGGTAGGCGGCTACTTCTAGGGTGCTGATGCCGACTAACGGGATTCCCAGACTGAAGGCTAGCCCCTTGGCAGTGCTAATCCCTACACGTAATCCATTGAAGCTGCCTGGCCCCTTGGCGACGATAACACCGCTGAGGGATTGAAGACCTAACCCAGTCTGATTCAACAAGTGAACCAGTTGAGGTAATAACGTAGTGGTATGGTTTTGCCCACAGTGCCAAGTTAATTCGGCTAATACCTGGCTATCTTGAACCAGAGCCAGGCTAGCAGTATCGGTTGACGTATCTATGGCCAAAAGCATTTACACTCTCTATCAGTTAACGGATTTTCAGCTGGTTAGTTATTTCTTGGTAGCGCTGACCACTAGGCTTGAGCTGAAAGCGGCGCTCAGTATCAGAAAGGTAGCTTATCTCAATTAGCAGGTGCTCTGCTGGCAGCATAGCTAGCCCCTTTTCCGCCCACTCCACAACACAGACACCTTTGCCATATAGATAGTCATCCAAGCCCAATTCAGCAATTTCCTCTATGTGGTCAAGCCGGTACAGGTCTATGTGATATAGGGGCAGCCGACCATAGAGTTCCCTGACCAAAACAAAGGAGGGGCTAACAGCATATTCTTTGATACCTAGTCCCCAGGCAATACCCTGAGTGAGGCAGGTCTTTCCTGTCCCTAATCCTCCGACCAGGAGAAAAATGTCACCGGGCAGAGCTAATTCGCCGAGACTGAGTCCAAATTTCTGGGTCTGCTCCGGACTATGGCTAATTAAATTCATATCTAGGTTGTGTAACAACCTCACCCTCTTTAGGTTTTGCTCAGTAACCCCATCCCCCTTTATCCCCCTTCCCCTTCATAAGGGGAAGGGGGACTGGTTCTATAAGAGAGGTTTCGCCTCTCTTTGACTCTCCTTATAGTATCTCTCCTTTGAAGGAGAGGGGGAGGGGTTTTGTTAAGAGGGGCTAATCCCCTCTTAACTCCCCGATAAGGAATCTCCATACCTATTTCTTGGGATAAATTTAGCGGCTTATCTCGCCTAGGTAGTGAAGTGCTCCCATCCTGCCTTACTAAGATGAAAAGGATTGCCTATACTGTCAACCAGGGTTACTTTGCTTCCCTTATCAGCTATGATTTCACCAATAACTGTTATTGGGCAAGGGGCTGCCTTTTTGACCTGAGCAACAACTTCAGGGCTTCCAGTGAATAATAGTTCGTAGTCTTCTCCCCCTGACAGTGCCAGCTCCAGAGACTTATCCCCGAAGTTGGCTCTGACTTCAGGCTCAATAGGCACACGGTCAACCTCTATTCGGGCACTAACCTGGCTGGCCTCACAGACATGGCCTAAGTCTGAAATCAGTCCATCACTAATATCTATAGCCGTTTTCACCCCTTGCTTTACCAGCAGTCGCCCTTCAGCTATTCGGGGAAGGGGGCGCCGGAACCCCCTGGCTAAACAAGCAGTAGCTTCAGGGTCAAACTGAAGCTGTCTAGTAAGCATCTCCAGGCCAGCGGCAGCCGCCCCGAGGTAACCGGTAACTGCTAT
>JAUVZE010000051.1 GCA_030602665.1 Dehalococcoidia bacterium | reverse complement strand
GTTTCAGCCGTGCCCTGAATCTCAACAAACTCCCCCTGGCTGGTCATCACCACATTGAAGTCAACCTCAGCCGAGCAGTCTTCATCATAACACAGGTCTAGCAGCATATAGCTATGCACAATACCAACGCTGGTGGCAGCTACTACACCCTTTAGAGGTATAGCTGACAGTATCCCCATATTGGCCATGGTTTGTAGGGCTTGATATAGGGCTACATAGGAGCCGGTAATAGCGGCCGTTCTGGTGCCACCATCTGCCTGAATCACATCACAATCTACGATTAAAGTTCTCTCTCCTAATGCGTCAAGGTCGGTGACAGCCCGTAGTGAGCGTCCAATGAGGCGCTGAATTTCCTGGCTTCTACCGCCAATCCTGTCCCTTTCACGGGGAGTACGAGTAACTGTAGCCCGGGGTAGCATGGCGTATTCGGCAGTAATCCAGCCACCACCACCCCCTTTAAGGAAAGCCGGTACCCTTTCCTCAACACTAACTGAGCATAACACTCGGGTCTGTCCTAATTCTATTAGTGCTGAGCCTTCAGCGAAGTTCTGGAATCTGGGGGTTATTTTTACTGGTCTCAGCTCGTCCCAGGCACGCCGGTCAGCTCTTTTCATAGGTCTCCTTTATAATGTATCTTTGAGTATAGCATTGATAGATGGTCTGGACAATTTATCAACCTCACCCCCTTTAAGTTACTTGGTAACCCCATCCCCCTTTGTCCCCCTTCCCCTTGACGAGGGGAAGGGGGAGGGTTATATAAGAGAGGCGAAGCCTCTCTTTGACTCTTGTTTGGTATCTCTCTCCTTCAAAGGAGAGGGGGGAGAAATATAAAAGAGGGGCTAACGCCCCTCTTAAGCACCCCATCAGGCCAGACTCATTAGCTGAGGTTGTTGAGCAGAGGAATTAAAAGGGGCGAAGCCCCTTTAACAATTTTCCTCCCTCTCCCCTTATTAAGGAGAGGGGGATAAAGGGTGAGGGGTTGGTAAACAATCTCTTAGTACGTGGACAGGGATACTGCATCTAGAAGTTTTACCTCTTGCCCTCCTTTATTAAATAACCTTTGGTCCATTAGCCTTTGACCTGCCGTGGTTAGTGCTAGTAGAATGAGTTTTGTGAGCATTAACCCTGAAATTATTAGCCTGATAGAAGAAATCAGGAATGACAAAGTTCACGGTGCCAGCCAGTTGGCCAGGCAGGCAGTAGAGGTATTGAAGATTACTGCTGAGCGTAGCCAAGCAGATAACCTTAATGAGTTTCAGTTGGAGCAGAGGGAGGTGGGAGAGAGGTTAATGTCGGCTCGTCCAGCGATGGCACCAGTGTTTAACATCGTTGCTCGTTTGCTTAAGGCAATATCTCAAAAATCTGTGGAAATGGATTTACCTTCAATTAGGCGCTTTACCATTTCTAGGGCTGATGAGGTAATTGGGGAATCGCTGCAAGCTATAGCTCAGATAGCTCAATATGGCTCGGAGTTAATTATTGAGGGCGACAGGATAATGACTCATAGCTATAGTTCAACGGTGGTGGCAGTGCTAAAGGAAGCCTTTACCAAATACCGGGATGTTGAGGTGATTACTACCCTGTCAGGTCCGGGTCGCACCGGTGAGAGGATAGCTCAAGAACTTGAGTATTATGGGATGCCGGTTACCTTTATTGATGACACGGCTATGGGGCTTTATCTATTAACGGTGAGCAAGGTGGTGGTTGGCGCTGACCGAGTATGTGCTGATGGTAAGGTGATTAATGGAATAGGCACCTATCAGCTAGCTTTAGCGGCTAAGATGGCTGGTATTCCCTTTTATGTTTTCTGTGAGACGCTTAAGTTTGACCCCAGACTAAAGGGTGACGAGGTTGATTTGGAAGAGAAAGATACGTCTGAGGTAGTTGGACTGGGGAGATTGCCGCCAAAGGTCAGGGTTAGAAATCCCTACTTTGATATTACGCCGCTGGAGCTGGTTACCGGTATAGTTACTGAGAATGGGCTGCTTACGCCGGAAAAGGTTATCAACTATATGGAAAAACAGTCTGATGATTATGGCTAACCGTCATATACCCTGGCTAGCGTTTCCTTGAGCTTAGGCACCGTTTGGTAATTACCTATTGCTTCAGGCTTTATCCACCTAGCCTCTTTGTGTTCCCAATCAATTTTGATTTTACCCCGGTCTTTTATGCGGAATAGATAAGGGTGAACCACCCATTTAACACCAAGCCTTTCATCTTTGATTGATAAAGGTTTCCCCCTTTTTATTAGTTTAAGGTCCTCATGAGATAGACCAGTTTCCTCTGCTATCTCCACTAGCGCCTGCTCATCGGCAGTTGTCTCTATATAGCCACTAACCCCAGCCCACTTCCCCTGATAACTGCCGACCTGCTCGCTACGTCGCAGAATCAATATCTCACCATTAGATTCAAGAAAGCAGGTAACAACTCGTTTTTCTGGTAACATAGTCTACCAATTATTATTAAATCTGCCTATAAATTATAAACTCAGGCAACGCCATTAATCAATGGTAAACATGTGTTTTACACCGGGCAAGGCTAGGTAGCAAGGGCTTTTCTCCGGGGTGACTTCAATAGTAGACAAAGCAGAAGGGCTACCGCCAAAGCTATAGCTGCGGATAAAAAGGCTATAGAGTAGCTACCGGTAACATCAAAAATATACCCCGCCAGTAATGGGCCAATAGCTACTCCGGCGGTACCAGCAGTAACTAGGGTTCCATAGATAGAACCTATTGCTCTAGTTCCAAAGAAGCTTCCGGCTAGTGTAGGCATAATGGGGATTACCCCTCCGTAGGCTAATCCACAGACCGTGGCAATAATGTAGAAAACATGTAAATCGCTGGCTCCGACTAGGGCAAAAAGCGACAGCGCTTGTATGGCTAGGCAGAAGACAAGGACAATTCTATTGCCAATTTTACTGGCGAGACCACCACCAGTTAATCTGCCCAATGTATTGGTTACACCACTTAAAGTAAGAATAATAGCTGCTGCCTCAGGGCTTATGCCGGTGTCAATAGCCGCAGCTATGATGTGAATTATTACCAAGTGATAGCTGCTGGTAACTACCATAAAGACCAGGAACATTATCCACAAGGTTCTAGTGCGCAATGCCTCTGAGAGTGTATAGTCGTCCTTGGCTCTAGATGGGGTCTCACCGGCTTTAGGAGTGTCCCCCTCTCCAGGCTCGGTCCGTGGTTGGTTCACCGTATTGGGCGGTGTTCTTATGAAGTTCCAAGCCATACTGCCTAGCACCCAGGCTGCTATCCCGAGAATGACAAAACATGTCTCCCAGCCATGTTGCACAATGAGGTAGGTCGCTATCGGGGGTAGGATTATTTGCGCCATGCTGAAGCCACTCATTACAATACCATTGGCTAGCGCCGATTTACCACCAAACCATCTAGTAGCTGTAGCTACTGCCGGGACGAGCATGCTAGCTATACCGATACCGGTCAAGATGCTTAGAAAGAGATACAAGTGCCAGAGGCTAGTTATACGAGAGGCTAATAGGTAGCTTAACCCCGCTAGAAAGACTCCCAGTAGTATGAACTTTCTGGGTCCATACCTATCGCTGAAGGCACCGACTACGGGGGAGCCTAAACCACTGGCTATGCTCCTGATTGAGACACAGCCAGAAATAGCCGCTCTTGACCAACCAAACTTATTGATGAGAGGTTTGACGAAAACACCAAAGGTATATAGGAAATTGCCCGCCGCCAAAAGCATACCAGCCCCGGCAATGGCTACCACCCAGCCGTAGGATAGTTTTCGCCCGGCTTTAGTAGATGGGCTGTTCTCGGCTTGATTTCTTTTACGTAGCATGAAGGAAGCTCTCGGTTTTCCCTTTGGTGGTTTTAGCTGGCAGGATTGTTTATGGGATTACAGGCTAGTTATTTAAGCTTATTAAATATTGCTTTAACCAAACTAAGGCTGCTTCAGCGGCGTCTTGCTTATTCTGCTCGCGGTCTCCATGGAAGTGGTGTCTCTGGCTGTAGGTCCCAGCTTGATGTGACAAGCCAATGTAGAATAGTCCTACTGGTTTTTCCGGGGTAGCACCGCTAGGTCCGGCAATCCCGGTATCAGCTAAACATATATCTACGGCTAATGCCTTTCTGCCTCCCTGGGCCATCTCCTCAGCCACCTGATGGCTCACCGCACCATATTTCTTAATGGTGTTCTCCTTCACTCCGATTGCTTTAATCTTGACCTCATTGCTGTAGGCGGTAATTGACCCTTGGTAGTAGTCTGAACTACCAGGGACATTGGTTATCAGGTGAGATATTAGCCCCCCGGTGGCTGATTCCACCACTCCCAGGGTTAATCCTTTCCGGCGTAGCAAATTGCCAACTTCTTGTTCCAAGCTAGTCATTATATAAATCCTTCGGTTAAGCTGTATATTGTTTTATCATCTATCTGGTTGCTACCCTGACTTAGCTTGTGTATAATCTGCTCAACTATATGATGCTTGTGTATATCATACAGGTCATCCAGGCAGACATACATACCGACCCTCCTACCGACAACAAAGTTGGTTCTTTCTTCAGACGGTAGCGCTTGGAATCTATTTATTATCGCCAGCATTTTCCCCTTATCCTGTGGTAATTTACCTTCAGTTTCCGGCAGCAGGTTGGTAATATGGTCACTGACATAGCTTGAATGGCACTCCAGGTGTTTAAGCAAAAGCTTTTCCTCTGCCAAAATCTCCTCGTCTGTCGACCGAATAAAAGTGCCGTTTTCCAGCTCATTATATAGCGGCATCCGGTTATTGATGGTTAAGGTTCTGACCCTAATGAAATCAGGGTCTATTTCATTTAGCATCCTGGCGGTTTGGGTAGCGTGCTCTCGCCACATTTTCCTGCCACCCAGTCCCAGGACAGCATATTCACATAATGAAATGCCTGATGCTACCACCTTTCTGCCACCCTCAATGTGGTCAGTGGCAGTAACCCCCTTGTCCATATACTGAAGTAACGGGTCATATCCCGATTCCAGACCGATATGCAGTCGGGAAAGACCGGCCTCATGTAACTCTATTAATTCCTCCAGCTTCTTTTTGGCGGCTGTCTTGGACCGGGCATAGCTAGTTACCCGGTTAATACTGGGCAAGGTTTGCTTCAAGAACCTTATTACCTCAGCAAGCTCATTGGTTCTCATAATCAGGCTATTGGCATCCTGCAGGAAGGCACTTTCGCCACCAGCGTAGAGCCACAAGGCTACATTGTAATAGGCTTGATTTGGTGGATTATTAAGTATCATACTGGCTATCTCTTTTGCTCTGCCTCCGTAGCCGAATTTCCAGGAAAGCTCTTTTATTTCATCTTGGATAACCTTGGCGGCTTTTATATCCTGCTTCACCTCTTCCACTGGCCTGAGTTGAAATCTCTCCCCTTTGTAGGTATGACAGAATTTACACCGGTTCCACGGGCAGTTTCTGGTTACCCGAATAAGTAGAGAGTGAGCCTCGCTTGGTGGTCTAATTGGTCCCAGTTCAAAGGAATGTGGTGCTTGCTTGATTAAAGCCACCTCAACACGCTCCTTTTAATGAAGTCAAAGTTGCTTCTTACTTTCTCGGCACTGGTTACGGTGTCCATATGTCCAGGAAGTAAATAGCTGATTTCTAGCTGTGATAGTTCCTCTATTGAATGCCTAAGCTCATCGGCGTTGCCGCCAGGCAAGTCAACCCGGCCGGTATTGCCTGCAAAGATGACATCCCCACAAATCAGAAGTCTATCCTTTTGGCAGTAAAAGCAGATGCTATCCGGTGAGTGCCCGGGAGAGGGGATAAGCTCAAATTCCATATCAGCAGTATCTAGTTTGTTATTGCCTATGTAGCCGTCGGTGGCAAACTCCATTGGTGGTAGACCAAAGAATTTTGCTGTCTCTATAACGGTTACATTATAGAATTTGTTTTGTAGGGGGTGGGAAAGGATTCTGGCTCCAGAGAGCTGCTTTAAGGCTTCATTTGCCGAGCAATGGTCGCAATGCAGGTGTGTGTTGGTTATGATGTCAATATCTTTGGCGTCAATACCGTCCTGGTGCAGAGCCTGTATTAGTGTGGTTAGGAATTGAGTAGACCCGGGGTCTATAATAATGGTGGGGGTACCCTTAATCACATAGGTGTTGCAGTCTAGCATTCCTTTTTCCAGATAATAGTATAGATTATTCGTCAGTTTCATGGTATTATCAGCTATTGATTATATAGTAGCTATGGAATAAAATAAAGCTCAGCGCTGGTCGGAACTATTCAGCTAAAATAACAAGGAGGTTTTATTATGGGAGTGTTAGCTTTAATTATGTTTATTCTGGGTGGACTGTGCGCCATTATGGGCATTATCAATGCCGCGCTGGCTACACCGTTAATCGTTGCCGGATTCGATGCGACTTTCTGGTTTAGCCTAGCTGTAATTTTGCTTCTAGCCACAATTGCTTCCTTTTTGGCTCAAAGTCGCTATGAATAGCTGAGCCTATTAACCTGGTTGGCTGGCAATTGCTTAAGTCAGGACAGTAAAGCCGAAGGGCAGACAACGCTGTTTGGTTAATAAATAATAAGGAGGTTTCATCATGGGAGTGCTAGCTTTGGTTCTGGGTATCTTAGGTGGACTGTGCACAATTATGAGTATTATTACGGCTGCTGAAGTAATCCCAATGGTCTTTGTCGGGTTTACTGGCATATACTGGCTGGGGTTAGCTGGAATTTTATTGGTGGCGGCTATTACCTGCCTGGTTGCCCGGGGCGGATTTGAATAGCTGAGCCTATTAGCTTGGCTGGCAACTAGTTAAAAGTTTTAATAATTACCCGGACTACGGCTTGAATCAGAATAGTAGGCTGTTCATTGTCTAAGGTAGAAATTTCAGTGCGGGTCCACCCCAACGCTGCCAGGAATGAAGTGGTGGGCGTCACTGATGGAATATGGCAGGAAGATATTATGAAGCGGCTTTCACCCGATTAGGTAGCTTTTTTCTCAAGCTGAGCCTTTCTCCTTTTGCGGAGACGCCAGTAGATAATGCCGAGTATAGTCCCCCAAATAGGGCTGAAGATTAGGAGCCAGATAGCTATAGTGCCTAGAACCTGCCCGGCGATAACAATGCCACGGATAGCTGACTTAAATATCTCCACAATATTCCAGCCAACGCGAACCAGTGGCTTGGCAGTAGCCTCAGGCTTCAGACGCACTTCTATCAGAGACATGGACGAGGTTCGCTCTAGATACTGCATTCGACCCTTGATTTGCTCAATCTCACGCCGTACCTGAGACAGCCGTTCGTAGATTCTGAGGATGTCCTCTACATCCGTAGCTTTTGCCAGAAGGGCTAGGTATTGGCTCTCCGTTGCCTCAGCGTTTTTGAGGCGGGACTGGAGGTCAACATACTCCTCAGTTATATCCCGGCTAGCCGTGCTCTCTGAGGTTACCCTTACAGCTAGGTCCCTGAGTTCAGCTAG
>JAUVZE010000065.1 GCA_030602665.1 Dehalococcoidia bacterium | reverse complement strand
GTCGCCTAACTATTTAATAACTACCCTCGCCTTATCCGCCTGCTCTACCACCTCACCAATAACTTTAGCTCCTGGTATTGCTTTTGTGAACTGGTCAGCATTATCAGGAGAGCAAATAACCACCATACCGATGCCCATATTAAATACATGATACATCTCGTCATGAGCTACATTACCTCTTTGCTGAATAAGCTGGAAAATAGGGGGGACTGTCCACGCCCGCCTATGAAATTGCGCCGCCACACCCTGAGGCAAAACCCGGGGCACATTATCAATTAAGCCGCCGCCAGTGATATGAGCCATGCCTTTAATTAGTGGCAGTAGCGGCTTCAACTGATGATAGTAACAGCGGTGAGGCTCCAGAAGCGCCTCCCCTAAGGTTCGACCCAGCTCAGGGTAATAAGCATCTAACACCGGTTTAGCTTCACCAAAAACCTTGCGTACCAGGGAATAGCCATTGGTGTGTAGCCCACTGGAGGGTAAGCCGATTATGGTATCACCAACCCCAATTGTCTTCCCCATGATAAGCTTCTCCTTCTCTACCACACCAACGATAAAGCCGACCAGGTCATAATCCTCTCCAGCGTATAGCCCGGGCATCTCGGCGGTTTCCCCACCAATAAGAGCGCATCCAACCTCACGGCAGGCTTGGGCTAATCCTTTGGCAATTGCCTCCACCTGCTCTGTCACCAGCTTGCCCATAGCAATGTAGTCCAGAAAGAAGAGCGGCTCAGCACCACAGGTGAGGATATCATTGACGCAATGATTAACCAGGTCAATACCAATGGTATCATGCTTGGCCAAAGCACCGGCAATCTTTAATTTGGTGCCTACCCCATCCACACTGGATACCAGAACCGGCTGCTTAAACCCCTTAAATTCAAAGAGCCCGCCAAAGAACCCAATGCCAGCTAAGACCTCAGGCCGATGGGTAGACCGGGCATGCTTCCCAATCAGCTCTTTAGCCTTAGCGGCAAGAGCAATATTAACACCGGCTCTGACATAGGTATCTTTAATCTGTCCTGCCTCCTGTAATAAGAATCCCCCTGACTAAAAACAGTGTAGTTTACTTACTGGCTCTTCGACCAGCCGCTGCTGCTAGAGGTGCCACCGCCAGCCAAAGGGTGATAGTTATCAACATAGCCATGGGATAGCCTATCTTTTCTATCCCGAAGTCTGGGGCAATAACCCCCCAGAGAGCCATGAAAATGAGAGAGCTCAAAAAGAAGCCGGGTATAGCCGCCAGTATGGTAAAGTAGCCCATATATCGCCCCTCCTTAATATTGATATTGGAGCAGTTAGTTCCTAGCTATTAATAATGGTGAATTTAATCATAACACTTCGGACAGCCCAGTTGCAATCACAAAAATGAGACTATCTATTAACCTCACCCCCTTCGTCCCCCTCTCCTTCACAGGAGAGGGGGAAGGATCTTAAGAAGAGGGGCTTCGCCCCTCTTAGACACCCCTTCGACCTAACCTACTTCAAAGTAGAAGGGGGAATTGGTTATGTAAGAGAGGCTTGCCTCTCTTCAACTCTCTTTTAAACCCTCATCCATTACAAAGGGAATATGAGGGGACTATACCATCTAATCTAAAGAGATTATCTTCCTCCCTTCCCCAGGGGAAGGGGATGCAGGGGATAGGATTAATCAAAGAATGCAGAAAATTGACCACCGTGGGGATTGGCAAATGACAAAGATTAGGAATGACCGGCTGTTTTGCTTACTACTGCTTTAAGCCGAAGGAGCTTTGATACTCAGCTGGCACCGTTTCCAGCGCTAGCTTATCCATCTCAAGCTGAACTGGTATCGGGTAGTTACCAGTGAAGCAAGCCATACAGAAAATATCCTTGGGCAAAGCCACTGCTTTAATCAGCCCGTCAATGCTCAGATATCCCAAGGAATCGGCGCCAATAAAATCCCTAATTTCGGGTATTGTTTTTTGTGCCGCAATTAGCTCCCAGCGAGTAGCCATATCCACACCGAAGAAACAGGGATAGCGGGTAGGCGGAGCACAGATGCGCATATGCACCTCTCTAACCCCCGCCCTTTTTAGTAACTTCACTACTTGGGGAGTGGTGGTGCCGCGGACAATACTATCATCCACCACCACCAGTCGCTTGCCAGCCAGCATCTGGGGCAAGGGGTTAAATTTGAGTTTAACCCCAAGGTCTCTGATTCGCTGGTCAGGTTCAATAAAGGTCCGCCCCACATAGCGGTTCTTAAGTAATCCTTCACCTAAGGGGACATTTGACCGGTGGGAATAACCAATGCCAGCGGCGGTAGCGGAATCAGGTACGCCCATAACTAAATCGGCAGCTACCGGGTACTCCTCGGCTAGTCCCTCGCCCATAGCCTGTCGCGCCGGGTAAAGCAGCCGACCATTAATCGCACTATCCGGACGGGCGAAGTAGATATACTCGAAGATGCACATCGCTCTTCTGCCGACCTCTTCTTGGTATCTATCAACACCATTCTCCGTAATAGCCACTATCTCGCCCGGTTCAATCTCCCGGATAAAGTTGGCACCAATATGGTCAAGGGCACAACTTTCCGAGGCTAGGACCCAGCCGCCATTCACAGTTCCCAGACATAGAGGGCGCACGCCAAAGGGGTCGCGAACACCAAACAGGGTGTCTTTGGTCATAATGGTTAGAGAATATGCCCCCTGAAGCCGACGCATAGCGTGCCTTATCTTGTCCGCCACGTCTTTCTCATGGGAAGAGAGAATAAGATTGGCGATGACCTCGGTATCGGTGGAAGTGTGGAAGGTATAGCCCTGGTCAGAGAGCTTCTTATATAGGTGCTCAGCGTTAATAATATTCCCGTTGTGGGCTATGGCAATAGTATTTGAACCCTTGCCCACCACAATTGGCTGGACATTAGCGACTCGGCTGGAGCCTCTGGTGGAATAGCGAGTATGACCGATGGCAATATTTCCACCAAGCTGACCGAGTGAATCCTCGTTAAACACCTGGGATACTAGGCCCATCCTGGCTTGGACCTGGAGCTTTCTACCATCAGTGGTAGCAATGCCGGCACTTTCCTGGCCGCGGTGCTGGAGAGCAAATAAAGCAAAAAAGGTAAGCCGAGCTACATCTTCGCCAGGGGCATAAACGCCGAAAACACCACAAGACTCGTGCAAGCTCAAACTCACCTCGCTAATCTTATTATAGACTATTTCCTATCTAGCGGTCAATTTATACCTATCCCATGGCTAATCTTGGCCTGAGATTTTAGCCAACCGATAACAGCCGCCATTGCCTTATCATTTTGCCGTAGCCCGTGCCCGGCTCCCTCAACTATGATTATCTGTTTAGGCTCCCCTGCCTGAGCATATAGCCTATGGGCGTCACTCACCTCTACCGTCTCATCCTGGTTACCGTGCACCAGTAGCAGTGGTCTGGGGGCAATTTCAGCTACATATTTAATCGGGCTAACTTGCTTAAAGCCACTGAGCCAGTCTTGGATAGAATGGGGGAAATCCTTATCTCTGATGGCACCAATACTACGGAAGTGGTCAACGATAGACTGCGGCTCGTTAACCTTGGTAATGAAGGTGAACTCTGCCGGGCAGGCACAAGCGACAACACATGATACTCTATCGTCCTGTGACGCTACATATAGTGAGACGGCAGCTCCACCGCTAAAGCCAAGTAGTGACAGGCGAGACCTATCTACCTCAGGCAAAGCCCATAGGTAATCAATGGCTGCCTTCAGGTCTCTAGTCCAGCCCAGGATATCAAGGTTGCCACCACTAGCCCCGGTTCCCCTAAAGTTAAAGATAAGTGCGGCAAAGCCTTCATGGCAAATCCTTTCGGCGAGTTCGGGATAGCCTCTGTCCCCGGGGTCAGGGCTACCAGACGGGATACCATGACAAACACAAATAGTGGGATACGGAATCCGGTCACCAGGCAGGTAAAGCTGACCAACAATGTCTAATCCGTCTACCTTAAGGGTCACCGCTTTCTCGGACACTATATCAACCTCAGTAGCACAAAAAACTCTTTGTTGCCCGAGGCACCAAGGATGGGTGACGCTATCAGTCCCCCCAGCCTGAAGCCATGCTCTGTTATCCAGGCAGTAAATCGCCCTAGAACCCTGGCATGCACTATCGGCTGCTTAATCACCCCTCCCTTACCCACCTCTCCCCGCCTCGCCTCAAACTGAGGCTTAAGAAGCACTAGTAGATAGCCACTACTTTTAAGCAGCTTAGCCACCGATGGTATCACCTTCTCTACTGAGATGAAGGACAAATCTATGGTAGCCAGCTCCACCTTTTCTGGTAGGGGGATAGGATAGCGGGCATTCACCCTTTCCATAACCACCACTTGTGAATTTTGCCTCAGGCGATAGTCTAGCTGACCATAGCCCACATCTATAGCATAAACCCGGCTTGCCCCTCGCTGGAGCAAGCAATCGGTAAAACCACCAGTTGACGCTCCAATATCAGTTACTACCTTAGACGAGACATCAAGCTGGAACTGCTCAAGGGCGTAATCAAGCTTAACCCCGCCCCGGCTAACAAAAGGAGGCGGCTCAAGTATAGTAATTGCCGCCTCCTCTTTTACCAGAGTCCCCGGCTTAATAACCGGTTCCCCCGCCACTACTACCTCCCCCGCCATAATTAGAGCCTGAGCCTTAGCCCGGCTCTCCACCAGCCCTCTCTCCACAAGTAGACTATCAATCCGCCGCTTGGTCACTGTTTATTACCACTGCACAAACATGGGCATGTTTGTTAACTTGGGCATATAGCTACTGTGCCCATACCGATGCCCTCAAAGCGGATTATATCAACTCCTAAGGTAAAAAGCCAATGTGACTTCCTGAGTTCACTTTCAGGGCGGTGTTTGCCTTTGCTCAGGAACGCTGGTTCCCTTGCCCCAACGCTGGCGGAGGTGGTGTGGGCTTGTTAGATATCTTGACAGCCAGCGAGCAGGGGTTTTAACATAGCACAGTAGTTGATATGGGGAATTCTGGATAAGGTAAGGACAATTACTCTTTGGGGGATATGATGATATGGGTTAACATTCTGGCAGTCTTAGTGCTTTTCTTCAGCTTTATTGGTGGACTTAAAGAGGGAGCAGTTAAGAGCTTCTTTTCCCTGATAGCACTCCTCATCGCTATCCCCCTTACCGGAATCTCCTACCGCCTACTGGCTACTGTCCTCTCATTTCTGCCTGGGGAGGACTGGGAAAACTTTATTGGCTTCTTTGTTACACTAGCCCTGATAAGCATCATATTATTCTTTGTATTTCTCTTGCCAAGAAAGCTTATTCAGAAAACCTGGAGTAAAGGGGTTCCCTTTCGGCTAATTGGAGGCGCCCTCAATATTTTCAATACAGCTATCGGAATAGTGGTCTTTACCCTTTTGGTTCGAGCCTACCCCATTTTCGGATGGCTGGAACAGGCGGTGACGGACTCTAGTGTCCTCACCTGGCTGGTGGTGAACTTGAGTTTTGTTCAGGCAATGCTACCTGAAGTATTTCAGGATGCAGTTGTACTGTGGTAACAAAGTCCATATGGGCCGGCACAATTGGTACCAAATACTAAGGGATTAAGTAGCGGCCTGTGCCATAATAGTCGGTAGATAAAATCTTGGGTTTGGGGGAATGTAGTTAGAGACTTGGAGAGGGAAGTGTATTCTACTTGTCAGGGCTGAAAGCCCAAACAAGGGCAATTATCCAGCCTATCAAAGTCCATCCAGCAAGAACGTTCAGTAGCACAATACCCAGCATGTTTTGCTTACGTTTGACAGCACCAACTATTATTGGCAGAAAGTATAGCCCTATTCCAAATA
The DNA here is from genome assembly GCA_030602665.1 of Dehalococcoidia bacterium. Classification (GTDB taxonomy): domain Bacteria; phylum Chloroflexota; class Dehalococcoidia; order Dehalococcoidales; family JAUVZE01; genus JAUVZE01. The sequence continues at coordinate 607 of JAUVZE010000065.1, read as the reverse complement.
AACCAAAGGGGAAGCAGACGAAGGTGAACAAGTTAGGTGTGAAGTCTCAATAAGGTGGTACGCATGAAATCGCATACGTTGCTAACAAGAAGACACTGATAACAATAGTCGCTAGCCGAAACAACATAGCTTTCACTTGAACTCCTATTTATCTTTATCATCTTTAAAACATTCGGCAATGCTTTTGCCAAAATCTTGAGCTGCTTTGCCTACATCTCTAAACTTATCTCTAACATCCTCATCTTTAAACCTACTTCCGAAAGTTTCTGCCGACTCAACGGCACTTTTTCCAAACTCTTTAGCTTTTTCTTTTAGCTCAGGGTCCTTAAATATTTGGCTTATAGCGTTAGCAAATGCTTCAAACATTTCACCAAAGCTTTCAGCGGCGCTTTTTTTATTCTCGTCTGGCGACATAATGCTCCTTTCTATTTGTCTAAACAAACCTCGTCACCACTGTACAAACATGGGGATGTATGTTAATCCATAATAAAAACAATGCTAAGGAGAGTAGACTCAAGCTATTGACTATAGAACGCTCATAGCATATATAGTTTGAGTGTCATTCACTTAAAGTATCAGGTGCCCAAATGAGTATTAGGCCGTGTGG